>JAUVIX010000326.1 GCA_030592565.1 Chlorobiota bacterium | reverse complement strand
GCCGATAAAATCGGAGCCTTTTTAATGGCTGATATTGCTCACCCCGCAGGTTTGATTGCTGTAGGACTACTCAATGATCCGCTCAAGTATTGCCACGTTGTTACTTCCACAACTCATAAAACACTTCGCGGTCCCCGTGGTGGTATCATTATGATGGGTGAAGATTTTGAAAATCCATTTGGGAAAACAACAATGAAAGGTGTTGTTCGCAAGATGTCATCATTGTTTGATTCCGGTGTATTTCCCGGAATACAGGGTGGCCCGCTTGAGCATGTTATTGCTGCTAAAGCGGTTGCATTTGGAGAAGCTCTTCAAAAAGAGTATAAGGACTATATGAAGCAGGTTAAGAAAAATGCAAATATAATGGCAAATGCTTTTATTGATAAAGGATACCATGTTATTTCAGACGGAACCGATAATCATTTAATGCTGATTGACCTGAGAACTAAATTCCCGGAAATTACAGGAAGAAAAGTTGAAAACAGACTTGTACTGGCTGATATTACAGTTAATAAAAATATGGTTCCGTTTGATAATCGTTCGCCTTTCCAGGCTTCCGGGCTTAGAATTGGAACTCCTGCTATTACCACCCGTGGTATGAAGGAAGATCATATGCCTGTTATTGTTGATTTTATTGACCAGATAATATCAGATATTGATAATGATGAGCTGATTATCAAAGTAAAAGAGCAGGTAAATGCGATGATGTTAGAATTTCCGATGTTTGCTGGGTAAATAACTATTCTGAAAATATAATTATGGAGGAATCTGATTTTTCGGGTTCCTCTTTTTTTTAAAATACAGATGGAAGTACCCAGGTGATCAAGAGTGTTATAATTAGAGCCAGAAATACCGGATGTATAAGTATATTTCCTATTATATTCATAAATTATTGAAATAGCAATTAATTTATGTTATGAATCTGTGTGTTCATTTTTATTAACTTATCAAAATTGAGAGAATAACTATCTTTGCCAAAACTCAATTCAAATGTCAGACAAAAACAATCTCAAAAATATTAAATTCAATTACAAGATTTGGCTTTCTACCGAAGAGGGTGATGGTATAATGGGTGATGGTAAATGGCAGATTTTAAAAACGATTAAAGAGTATGGCTCTCTTATGGCAGCTACTGAGGCTCTTGGGATTACATACCGACGTACCTGGGGCGATCTTAAAGAGATTGAAAAACAGCTCGGCTTTCCTCTGCTTGAAAAGAGCAGGGGAGGGAAGGAGCGTGGAGGTACAAAATTGTCTCCCGAAGGTGAGAAGATGGTGAAAGCTTTTGATGATTTCCACCAGAAAGTGGACTTATTTATGGATAAAGCTTTTCAGAAATTCAGAGATGACTTTTTGAGTGAGGAATGATTATGAGAGCGAGCCGTATTATAATATTATTATTTCTAGGGTTATTTTTTATTTTTGTTGTTGTACTCTGCAAATCATACCCTTTCCTTGCTTATAACAATCCTGTTAAATCTAACTACTTAGTTGTTGAAGGTTGGCTTAACTCTTATGAACTTGAGCAGATTGTTGATGACAAATTAACTCTGGGGGTAGATAAAATAGTTGTCGTTGGTTACGAATTTCCTGATGGTAATATGGATAGTGTTAATCTCTCTTTTCCATCTAACTCTCAGATAGGAGATGCAAAAGTGAAAAGAGAAGGAAGATGGTTATTTGCAAATTCAACATTGGTTTTTAATCCAGATTTATTACAAAATATAGATATTTCTGACTCACTCCTTATAAAAGTGCAAGCCAGAGGAACCTCTGCAAATAAAAGGTTTGCCCATTTTAGTCTTATTATAAACGGGAAGTTTGCCGGAGATAGTTTCGCAGCAAAAAGATCTCATAATTATTATTTTTCTTTAAGCACTCCTTTTGAAAAATTACATTCTTTGATGATCAGGTTTGATAACGATTGCGGTGCTTATAATGAAGATAGGAATTTGTTTATCTACTCCATTATGGTAAATGGGAAACAGATTATTGCAAGTAAAGAAACAGCTACGATAATGAATTCTGAAAATAGATATACAACCGGCTTTACATCAAGAGCTGATGAGACAGCAAATTATTTGAAGGTGTTAGGCATTGATGCTGAACGGATTAAATCGGTGGCTTTTGAGCAGGGATACGGGAATCAGACTCTTTTGGCAGCACTTTCATGTGAAGAATGGATATTATTAACAGATATCAGGTCATTTAATCTTATTTCAGCCGGGGTGCATTCCCGTAGAAGCTGGATAACCTACAAAACCGTTTTTGGTGATAGTTTCAAAGTCGGGATAATAAGTTTGGAACCAATGAAATATAAAAGAGAGAACTGGTGGAAATCGCCCAATGGATATATTATGATGATTGATGAGCTTTTCTCATACCTGTTTAATTGGCTATCCCTAAAATTTTAATCATAGAACATCCAGGAAATCCCAAATCTAAATGCCGGGTCTTTCATAGGGTAGGAGGGGGTTGTGTAATATCTGAAGTCTTTTAAATAGAATACTAAATTAGAATATGAAACAAATAGCCTCGATCTCTTAATTTGTAAGTTAAGAAAAACATTTGCATAAATATAGTTGCCGGTTTCTTTTTCGTTTTGCAAATAAAAAAATCTTGAGGCAGGCATATAACTATTGCCATAATAATTTGTATTGTAAAAAAGGTCAAGCCCGGTTTGAAGCACTGCAGCATTTTTAAACAGGTTTGAAGTGAAGTAAATCGCCCCGTCACCAATAAAATCAGGAATACGCACAACATCATTGCTGGGATTTTGATAAATTATTTTCAGATCGAATGACCATTTTTTAAAAGTGAATTTCTTTCTGACATAGATTTTTAATACATTCACGCTGTTTGTTTGCGCCGGAATAGAAAGTGTATCAAGGTAAACAAGATTGCTTGTGTTGATAAATTGTACACCAGCCTGCAAATCTTTATAGGAGTAGTCAAATTTTTGGATATTAAACTTTTGCTTTGCGAAATTATTTTCCCATCTGTAATGGTTTGAGTAAAAGCGAAAGAAGTAGCGGCCGGCCTCATGCTGAGTTGAGCTTAGTCCGAGTGACAAAGTCCCGTACATTGTCTTATATTTCAGACTTCCTTTCAGATTATAATCTCCTACATAATCACTGCCAGTAACAAAATCACCATAAAAATCAAGATTCATATTCTTGATAAAACGTAATGAAACATATCCGGAAGGAATCAGAAGGTTATAATAATTTTTAAAAACAGTATCATCGGAATGTTCAACATATTGTTGTTTAACACTGATGTTAAACAGAACTTTTTGTTTGTGCTTAAAACTGGCGTTTGACCAGGACAGAGTATTTTCAATTTTAAAAATGCGAGTTGAATCATGTGTGTTGTTCAGTGTGTCATAAGTTTGATCGTAAAAATAATTGTCCTGTTGTGTATCTTCAAACTTATATTGAAACTTTGATATAAGTGTTGATAATGAGATGGTTCCCGGTGAGATTTTTAATCCTTTGGATTTCAATGTGTCAGTTGGATTCATGGACTCCTTTCGCGAAAGTGCAAAAAGTTGTTTAACATAATAACTGTCTTCTTTTAAAAGATTATTGGCTTCCTGCAAATTTACTTCAATTCCGTTTCTTTGCGGTTTTACATTATCTTCAAATACCGAGTCATATTTTATTCCACCATTCTCCTCCATCTTCAATATATTGTGCAGATAATTGGCCATAACCATATATCTGTAATTTTTCGTGTGAAACCTTGCTTTGAGTACCAGATTTTTATCATCTGCCTTTTGTCTGAGGTAGATACCAGGTGAATGTGTATAACGGAAGTTTAAACCGATTTTAATCAGACTTCCAATATTTTGCGAATGGTCAATCATCAGGTTTTGTTCCTTTTTTGGGCCCATAACGTAGAACAGATTTGTGTAAGGTTCCCCGAACCAATAGTAGGAGACACTATCGTTGTGTAACAGATAGCGATCATATGTATGAATTCCGTAGTCGAAGCCGCTTTTAAGAAATGGATCGAAGACCATATTATTATGTGCTAGCCCAAGG
>JAUVIX010000298.1 GCA_030592565.1 Chlorobiota bacterium | reverse complement strand
ATACAATACTTCAAATTCGGGCTTGCCCTCTAACTGGGTCCTCTCAATAGCCATTGACAAAAACGTAACGAAGTGGTTTGGAACTAATAATGGCGGGCTGGCAGCATTTGACAGTACAAACTGGACTACATACAACACTTCAAATTCGGGCTTGCCAAATAATACTGTCAAATCAATAGCCATAGACGAAAGCGGAACGAAGTGGATTGGGACTTCTAGTGGATTGGCTCTTTTTAATGAAAATGGTATTCCAGTTTCTGTTAATGAAAGCAAACTAACAGGTAATAATGTAAAGATTTTCCCAAACCCCGCGAGAAATAAACTTTTCATTTCCACTAAGGATGGTGCAATCATTAAAGAGATAAGCATTTATAACCAAATCGGCCAAAGAGTAATCCGTAAAAAAGGAAAAACCAATACAGTTGATGTTTCAATGCTCAGGCAGGGAATGTACATCATAGAAATTGAAATTGGTAATGGAAAAGTTAGGAATAAATTGATGATTGAATAAACAATAATTGTCTGACACCTTGTGGGTTGATTTGTCCCCTTTAGGGGAATTAAAGGGGTGAGGGAGGGAAATTGATGAGTTTTATTGCAGAAACAGTTGTTTTTTAGCAAACTCCAAAACACAAATGATAAATAACAAATAAATCTCAATTCAAAAAAAACAATGAATAAAACGTCGTCGTATTTTTGAAATTTGAATTTTATTATTTGTGATTTCCATTGTCATATCATTTTGTGCGCCCCTTTTCCGGGGTCTTATGCCTCGCAATGACGGAAAAAGAAACTCGCAATAACGTGAATTGAAAATTTGATATTCTAAATAGAAAGTAGGTTTAGTTATGGCTGAATTTAGTATATTTGTCGAAAAGATTTTCATGATCAATGCTGTAGTTGTAGAAGATGAAAACCGGACCCTGGATTTAATTATCAGGACAGTGGAGACCTATAGCCCAAATGTGAGTATTGTTGCTCAGGCAAATGATATGAAATCAGGCATCAGTGCCATTAACGAATTTGAGCCCGACCTGGTTTTGTTAGACATTAAACTGAAAGATGGCAGCGGTTTCGAACTTATCGACCATTTTAATCCTCCTGACTTTAAAACTATTTTCTTTTCAAGTTATGCTGATTATGCAATTAAAGCAATAAAGTACAATGCTATTGATTACATCCTTAAACCTGTTAAAGAAGAGGGACTGGCTCAGGCTATCAAAAAAGCTGATGATCTTATCAGGTATGAAGAGAAACTGCATGCAAAAGCACTTGGCGATAGCATTAAAAATCTGAACAACGACCACAGGTTAGTCTTAAAATCAAGCGACCAGATTCATCTCATAAATTCTAGTGATATTATCCATCTTGAAGCAGATGGAAATTATTCAACTTTTTACCTGGCTGATGGCCGCAGAATCGTAGTATCAAAATCCATCAGGGAGTTTGAGGAGTCTTTGTTCGATCAGGGTTTTCACCGCATTCATAAGTCACACATCATCAATATCAATAAAATGATCTACTTTGATAAAGTTGATGGAGGAACCCTGGTAATGAGCAATGGAGACCAGGTACCTGTTGCTTCAAGGAAAAGGGATATGTTAATGGAACTGTTTGACAGCCTTACTTAGTGGCTCTAAGAAAACGTCAATAACTGCGTTACGCTTGCATTTAGAATCAGTCATTTACAAAAGTATACTCTTGGATTCTAAACGCTTCACAAGCCTTGCTCTTGACGCCTTCTTAAAGCCATTTGAAAAATATGGAGTTTTCTAAGAGACACTACTTAGAAGCCAATCTATTCCAGCAACCCTTTCCTCTTCAACATAGGATCAATACCCGGCTTCTGTCCGCGAAATTTGATATAAAGCTCCATAGAATCTTCTG
The DNA here is from genome assembly GCA_030592565.1 of Chlorobiota bacterium. Classification (GTDB taxonomy): domain Bacteria; phylum Bacteroidota; class Bacteroidia; order Bacteroidales; family JAADJA01; genus JAADJA01. The sequence goes on along the minus strand of JAUVIX010000298.1, from coordinate 2,757 downwards.
TACCGCCTCTTTCGAGAATGTTTACCCGCAATGAAGTGGCTGTGTTTTTATCGAAAAGACCGTTTTCTTTAAAAGCCTCAAAAGCATCGGCATCCAGCACCTCTGCCCATAGATAGCTATAATATCCTGACGAATAACCTCCCGAAAAAACATGTGCAAAATATGGTGTTCTGTATCTGACAACAATTTCAGGGATAAGGCCGATTTTCTGCATTGAGGCATTCTCAAAGGCTATGGCATCTTTCTCTTCGGGGACAGTAAGTGTATGCCAGTCCATATCAAGAAAAGCAGCAGCTGTATATTCAACCGTAACAAATCCCTGGTTAAAATGCTTGCTTGCATTCATTTTTTCAATCAACTCATCAGGAATGATTTCACCCGTTTTATAATGCTTTGCATACATTTTCAAGACCTCTGGCTCAGCAGCAAAATTCTCCATAAACTGCGATGGCATCTCCACAAAATCCCTTGACACATCTGTTCCCGAAAGACTGCGATAGGTGCAATCAGATAACAATCCATGAAGTGAATGGCCAAACTCGTGGAACATTGTTAACACCTCATCAAAAGTTAACAGTGAAGGTGTGGTCTCGGTTGGTTTTGAAAAGTTCATTACCATTGTAACTATCGGGCTGTAATTTTTCCCGTCAATCTTATACTGCTTGCGATATGTACTCATCCAGGCGCCTCCCCTCTTACTCGATCTCGGGAAGAAGTCCATTATTAATATCGCCTGATGTGTGCCATCAGCATCAAACACTTCAAAAGTATGTGCGTCCTTGTGAGGTTTAGGAAGGTCTTTTCTCTCTTCAAAAGTCAAACCATAAAGCTTATTAGCCACATCAAACATTCCTTGTTTAACATTATTGAGTTCAAAATATGGTTTTAGCAATTCATCATCGAGGTCATATTTCTCTTTCCTCAGTTTTTCGGAATAATACCACCAATCCCAGGATTGAAGCTCAAAATTATTGCCTTCTGCATTAATCATTCCCTGGAGGGTTTCAGCTTCCTTTTCAGCAACAGGCAAGGCAGCGTACCAGACTTTATACAGAAGATCGTAAACATTTTCAGGTGTGCCAGCCATATTATCATCAAGAACATAGGCAGCATGCGACTCAAATCCCAATAAATTAGCTCTTTTCACCCTTAAAGCTGCAATCTTAGAAGCTATTGCCTTATTGTCGTAATCATTGTTATTGTTTCCCTTGTTGATATAGGCTTTAAAGATTTTCTCACGCAAATCCCTTTTATCCGAATATTGCAAAAAGGGTATCAAGCTAGGTTTATCAAGAGTAAAGACCCATTTCCCTTCAAGGCTATTTGCTTTTGCATCGGCAGCTCCCATTTCAACGACAAAATCAGGTAATCCTGCAAGATCATCTTTATTGTCAATAATTAGTTTGAAACTGTTTGTCTCGGATAGAAGGTTTTCCCCGAATTGCAAAGATAACAATGAAAGCTCCTCATTCACTTTCCGGAATTCCTTCTCCTGCTCACCAGCAAGCGCAACTCCACCCCTGATAAAACCTTTGTAAGTCTCTTTCAATAATTTTTGCTGCTCAGGATTCAGGTTAAGCTCATCATTACTTTCATTAACAACATTAACGCGCTCAAACAGCTTTTTATTGAGGTTGATATTATCACTATGCTGTGAAAGCATCGGACCAACCTTTTTAGATATTTCCTGAAGCTGCTTATTTGTATTTGCCGATGTAAGGTTGAAAAACACATTTGACACTTTCCTGAGGAGTTCTCCACTCTCCTCTTTAGCAACTATTGTATTCTCAAATGTCGGTTCTTCTCCATTTTTGACTATTACATCTATCTCCTTGTCGTGCTGTTTAATCCCCTCTTTAAAAGCAGGTAAAAAATGTTCCGGCTTTATCTTTTCAAATGTAGGTATATCAAAGGGGGTTGCATATTCCGTAAAAAAAGGATTTGTTTCTTGTTCCATCTTTTTTTGATTTGATGTGCAGGATGTAAGTAATCCGGCCATAATAATGATAATGAGGGTTTTCATTTTTGTTTTCATATTCCATTTGTTTCTTGTAATGACAAAGGAGATGTCAAATAATATGCATTTGAAGAAAAAGATTTTTATCCCATTCGTCCGACCACTGTTTTTTACGCCGGGCAGTGGCAATTTGATTTTGATTAGTATTGCATTTTGACACACCCAATTATGTGACAAGCGTCCACGCTTGTCAATAAATAACAACTACCAAAATTGCATTTATTTTGCACCAATATAAGGCACCTCTACAGCAATTTTTAAATACTGACCATCCTTTAGCACTTCTCCTTTTTCCAGTCCATTCATAATTGCAGTAATTTCTTCACTCCATTTATTATTGGTTCTTTTTGAGAAAGCATCAATATTTTCGCCTTCATTTGCCTGGGCAAAATCCAGATTCAGACTTGTAATTCCTTTTTTCTCATCTTCAGTAAGGTGTCGGAATGTTTGCACACAACTTTGAATCGTATCTGAATATTGAGTATATCCCAGGCCTGAAATATTATAAATTATGTCGTCCATCATAATCCAGTAGAGGAACATATCAATTGATTTTCCGCTGCTATTATCATTCAGCAAAACCATATAACCGGGATTTCCATTAATGTCAATATGTTTATTCTCTTTTGGCGATTGTTTGTACTTCTTCTTAAACTTGTTAACGAAATCAATTCCCAACGAATCAGGATCAGCAACTGTATCTGCAAGTTGCAATACTATACGGGCACCTCCGTCAGGTT
>JAUVIX010000127.1 GCA_030592565.1 Chlorobiota bacterium | reverse complement strand
GAAGCAATTGAAAAAGATCCGGGATTTATTGAAGCATATCTGACACTGGCGCAGATGTATGAGGAGCTAGATAGAGATACTTCTGCAATTTCCTATTACAAAAAGGCTTTGGATATTGATGCGGATAAATATCCTTCCGCTTTTTTCTATGTTGCTCAACTGGAATTTGGCAATGGCTATTATAATGATGCGCTAACCCATTATTCTGCCTATATAACATACCCAAATATTAATAAAGATAACAAGTCTAATTCTCTGAAACATATTGCAGATTGTAAATTCGCAATTGATGCTATAGCACATCCGGTTCCTTTTAACCCAATTAATATGGGTGAGAATGTAAATACTGACAGGGATGAATATTTTCCCTGCCTCACTGCTGATAATCAAACGTTATTGTTTACACGATTGCTTGCTGCGCCAGGAACATTTACAGGGAAGCAGGAGGATTTTTTTATTTGTTATAAAAGTGATGATGAGTGGAGTGCGGCAAAAAATATAGGGCCACCGATTAATTCAAACAGAAATGAGGGTGCGCCTTCATTGTCTGTTGATGGGAATACATTGGTTTTTACTGCCTGTGAAGGATTGAACGGTTATGAAAATGGCAGGAGAGGATATGGCCGTTGCGATTTATTCGTTTCAACCAGAAACGGAATGAAATGGACAGACCCTTATAATTTGGGACAGCCATTAAATACGAGATATTGGGAGTCGCAGCCTTCTCTTTCATCCGATGGCAAAACTTTATATTTTATTAGTAATAGAAATGATAATTATGATATATGGGTGTCAGAACTTGATGAGAATAATGAATGGAGCAACCTTATAATGCTTGGTCCAAATATTAATACAGGCGGTTATGAAGGCTCGGTTTTTATCCATCCTGATAATCAGACCTTGTATTTCTCTTCTGACGGTCATACCGGTATGGGAATGCTGGATATTTTTTACTCCCGCATTGACAGCTCAGGCAACTGGGGTGAGCCCGTAAATATAGGTTACCCCATAAATACCCATAAATCGGAAACCAGTATCCTTATCAGCACAGATGGTGAGCTTGCTCTGTTTGCCTCAGACAGGCCGGAAGGTATTGGCGGACTTGATTTGTATGCATTTCAGCTTTATGAAATTGCAAGACCTCAGCCTGTTACGTATATGAAGGGAGTTGTTTTTGACAGTGAGACTAAAAAGAAACTACAGGCAAGGTTTGAACTTATTGACCTCAAAACAGGTAAGACTGTTACACAGTCCTATTCGAATAAGGGGAACGGTGAGTTTTTAGTCTGTCTTCCGACAAATAGTGATTATGCATTGAATGTGTCGAAAAGTGGATATTTATTCTATTCTGAAAACTTTAACCTGATTGGTGAGCAAACCTTAACAGAACCTGAACATAAAGATATTCCATTGCAGCCAATCAAGGTCGGGGAGTCAGTTGTTTTGAAAAATATTTTTTTTGAAACAGATAAATTCGATCTTAAAAATAAATCAAGGATAGAGCTTGATAAGCTATTTGAATTGCTAAATGAGAACCCTGAAATAAGAATTGAGATAAGCGGACATACGGATAACGTTGGTTCTGAGAAGTATAATGTGGAACTGTCGAAGAACAGGGCAAAGGCTGTTTATGATTATCTTATTGCTAAAGGGATAAGCCCTGACAGGCTTTCATACAAAGGGTATGGCGAAACAGTACCAATTGATACCAATGATACAGAATCCGGCCGACATAGTAACAGAAGGACAGAGTTTAAGGTTGTAGGAAAATAGGATAGGTTGATGGTTTGTTTTTGTTTTTTGGATGGTTTATCTCAGTACAACAATTTGGTTTTAGGGTTAAAAAAACTTATATTAGAGCTTATTTAACACACGCTTAAATTTTTCGGTCATTTCAGTTGCAATCAATTGTAATGCAGGATTATTGATATCTCTCATAACAATTGATGCATTGGTGATTGCAACCTCGATTTTTCCTTCTCCCTGGTCAATAATTGAAACATTACAAGGCAGGAGTGTTCCGATTTTGTCTTCCGACTGGAGTGCTCTTATGGTAAAGACCGGGTCGCAGGTGCCTAATATCAAATACTTTTTGTAGTCAATATCAAGTTTCTCTTTTAGCATAGTCTCAACTCTGATATTTGTTATAATCTCGATGTTTTCTTCCTTAAGAAACTTAGTTATATCCTGAACAACTTCCTGAAAATCACTTTCGATAGTCTTGGTTAAGTAATAATTCATTTTATGTGAATTTAATTATGAATCTTTAATTTTTATATCAAGCTTTTCCTGCATCTGCCTGAGAATCTCGATTTCCTTTTCTTCCTTTTTAGATAGCTTCCCTTTTACGGTTTTATCTTCCAGTTCGATGATCTTCATCGAGATTTCATATCGTTGCCGTTTAAGCCTGTCAATTTTTTTCATCCTGCAAAAAAATATTAAGTTAAGACTTTTTTATTCTACTCTTTTTTTTCTTTTTCCTGTCTTTTCCAAGTAACCTCCTAAACCTGTTTGACTTGGTGTCCTGTTGGTAATATTTGGAGTGATAAACATAACCATACGAGGTTTTAGACAGCTTAAAATCATTAATAAGAACAGTAAAGTTTGATAAATTCTTTCTTTCAATATTTTTTAGATTCTCTGAAATCAACTCTTTAATAGTGAAATTTAATCTTGTTACGAAAATGCTGACATCAGCAAATTCAACAAGTAGAAAAGAGTCAGCTACGGCACCAATCGGAGCAGAATCAATTATTATGTAGTCATATCGGTTTTTTAGGTTTTCAAAAAGATCTTTTGTTTTTTCCGAAGCAATAAGTTCCATAGGGTTTGGTGGAGTAGGACCGGCAGCGATAAAGTCAAGATTTTTTATTGGAGTGGGCTGGATGATTTCTGAGACTGCTGCTTCATTGATTAGATATGATGTAATTCCTTTATCATTAGTTAACTCAAAATCAAGATGTAATCCTGGTTTTCTTAGGTCGAAGCCCATTAATAGCGTCTTTTTTCCAAACAGAGCGTAAACAGAAGCCAGGTTGGCTGCGCAAAAAGATTTACCATCGCCACTAATCGAAGATGTAACCAGTATTGTAAGCTTTTCCTTTCCTTTTGCGAAAAAATTTAGATTTGTTCTTACAGCTCTGAAAGAGTCGGCTATTGGAGATTTTGGATAGTCCTTAATTACGGTCTCGGAACGCATTTTATTGTTCAGAATGGTTCCTATTATAGGAAGACTGGTCAAAGTTTCAACATCCTTTGGCTCTACAAGTTTGTTGTTCAGGAAGTCGCGTCCAAGAATGTAAACTAAGGGAAAAAGAAGACCTAGGAATATTCCAATTAGGTAGCTAAGCTTGGTTCTTGGGCTTATTTGGGTGGCGACAAATAACTTTGCCTCATCAATTACTTCATAATCAGGAGCATTTGATGCTCTTGCAATTTGTGCTTCAGCCTTTTTTTGTAAAAGAAAAGTGTAAATAGCATCATCTAATTTAAACTTTCTTTCAATTCCAAAAAGCTCTCTTTCTGTTCTTGGCATTCTTGAAATTTCTGAAGATAGTTCAGCCATTCTGCCATTAACGACTTGAATGGCAATATCAAGTTGATTGTAACTATAGTTAATATTTTCTAGTATTGTAGTTTTTAGGTTTTTAATTTGAGTATTAATATCTTTTAGGAAAAGATTTTTTGTTGCACTACCCTTGACAATCTTATTTCTTTGGCTATTAAGGTCCATTAACTGATTAATAAGACTGTTAATTTGTATGTCATCAATATTCATTGCCGAAGGTGCGGCTAAATCGTTTACATCCTCATTTTCATTAAAGTATTTTCTAATGTAATCATAATATTGGCGCTGAATTTCAAGATTTGCTAGCTGTTCCTCCAACTGATTCATTTGTTCATATATTTTTTGCCCTTGAAAATTAAGGTCCATAACCTGATGAGTTGAACGAAATGATTGAAGTTTACTTTCGGTACGATGCAATGAGTCTGAAACATCCTGAATTTGGCTATCAATAAAATTGATTGTATTAAGAGCCATTCTATTTTTCTTTTCGAGGTTCTGTTCTAAATAAACTCTTGTTAATGCGTTTAGGATATCTGTAACTTTTGCTTTATTAGACCCCGTAAATGTGATGTTGACAAATGATGAATTCTGTGAGACAACTTCCACCTGGAATCTTCTCATATATCCCAGTGTCAAGTAGTTTATATGATTCATCTTGAAAAACAGTCTTTTGCCTTCCATTTCAGTAAAGTCAATTTTATTTTTCAACAGAATAGTAAATTTGAAATACTTTTCGGATATCAATTCACCAAAATGGAATTTTCCTAAATAATTTAGACTGTCAATTGAACCAGCTCCTTTTTCATTTGCAAAATCGAAAAGGAAAGCACTCTCAGAATTTACACATAATTTGAAGGTTGAGTCGTTAACCAAATTCAAATAAAAATTGCTTCTTACAAGTTGTGGGTGTGTTTGATCTATAATTACAGTTATCGGAGTTGATTTATAAAGTTCAATTTCCGATTTAAATGGTATGTCTAATTGAGGAATAACCGGTTCTTCAATATAATATGAAACCTCAAGACTAAGACGTTTAATAGCACTATTTACAACAGAAAATGATTTTAGAATCTGCATCTCATTTTCAATATCCTGATTGCCTTGGAAAAGTCCAATCCCCTGCATCATATTTCCGGATTCAAGAAATGCATTTTGTTTATCCTGAGATAACAACATTGTTGTTTGGTTTTTATAAACAGGCGAGCTGAATTTATTAGAAATAAAGGCTATAATAAGTGCAAATCCAACTGCGATAATGAAAGTTTTTCTATACCCTAAAAGTTTTATAATTAAGGCTTTATAATCAATTTGTTTTTGAAAAAGTTCTTCCGTTTTAGCCATTTAATTACCCTTATAAAATATTAAGTACAATGTTATTGCTGTTGTTATTGTTGATAAAACAAGTGGCCAGTTAAGAATGTTCAAAGTCCTGTATCTTGCCCTAACCGGTTTAATGACAATAATGTCATTTGGAATTATAAAATAATAGTCAGAGGAAACAATGTTCTTCTTTGTAAGATCCAAATAGTGGTAATTTATTTTGTTATTTTTCTCCCTGATTAAAACTATTTCATTTTTCTTTCCATATATTGTTGCTCCTCCTGCAAGTCCCAGTGCCTCAAAAATTGTTAGCTGATCCTTAGCAAAAGAGTATGCACCAGGCCTGGCTACTTCACCCAATAAAGAAACTTTATTATTAACAAACTTGACTGTAATAGTAATATCATTCAGATAATCCGAAATTTTGTTTTCAATCTGTTCCTTTGATTGATGCAAAGTCATATCCTTAACATATATTTGACCTGTAAAAGGAAAATCAACATATCCATCACTATTTACAGTATAGCTTATTATGTTTATATAATCAGAACTCATTGAAGAACCTGTATTGAATATCCTTTGGTTTCTTTCATCAATGCTGGTAACCCAAATGTATAAATTATCAAATGGTTGAATAGTCTTTATTGGTCTGGTGATGTTAAACTCATTAACAGGTGGATTTTCTTCCATTTCTGAAAAATAGGTCAGTCTTTTTCTTGATATACAGGAACTAAATACTATTGTCCCAATAAGAAAAAGAAATATTATTCGGTTAAAACGTTTGTGTTCAGGCATCTCTATCTTTGGTGTTGTATCTAAACAAATAATCAGGTGTTATACCTGATTATTTGATAAAGTGTTACAATTTGCAATTTATTACTCAAATATAGTTTAAACAAAAAACAAAGATATGATTTTTTTTGGAATTACTATTTTGTTTGAAATAATTTAGCATTTAATCCAATACTTTTATTGTCCGGAACCTTTTAGAACAGTTTTAATTGTTTTGAGGAAGAGAATGATATCCAGCTTGTTTGACCAGTTATCAATATATTGAAGGTCGAGTTTCATCCACTCTTCAAATGAGATCTTGTTTCTATCAGGCTTGATTTGCCATGTGCAGGTAAGTCCTGGAGGCATTGATAGTCTTCTTAATTGCCAGTTCTCGTATTGTTTTACTTCTTCTGGAATAGGTGGCCTTGGCCCGACAAGAGTCATATCTCCAATTAAAATATTATAAAACTGAGGTAATTCATCAAGACCCGTTTTTCTCAGGAACTTGCCAATCTTTGTTACTCTTGGGTCATCTTTAATTTTGAAAGCCGGTCCATCAGCCTCGTTTGCATCCATCAATTGTGCTTTAAGATCTTCGGCATTTTGTACCATTGTCCTGAATTTGAACATAAAGAATCTACGCCCACGTAATCCTACACGCTCCTGTTTAAAAAATACAGGCCCCTTGGAGGTTAGTTTAACCAATAATGAAACACCGAGAATTATCGGCGACCAAATTACCAAAATTCCAAGTGAAGCAACAAAAGAGATGACTCTTTTAAGATTTAATGCCAGCAAATCTGAAGGCGTATTCATAAATGTTAAGAAAGGTGTGTCTCCAAAATGGCTCAAATGGGCTTTCGTTGCTGACATATGGAATAACTGTGACTGCATTCTGAAAATGACTCCAACTTCCTCACAATCATAAACGATACTTCTTAGTTTATTCTGATTAATATCATTTTTGCAGTATATGACTTCATCAATAATTTCGGATGCAAGTAAATTTCTGATACTTGATTTTTCAGGCCTTACTGTTGCCCTGTCCTTGAATTTTCTATGTATCTTGCTTGAATCAGATATTATATATTTAATACTATATCCCCACTCTTTATGGTCGAATAATTCGTATAAGAAAGACTCTGCAGTATCATCAGCAACAACAATAACATTTCTTGTGTTTGCCCCTTTTGTCCTGTAGTGCTTCATTATTCTGAATAAAACAATCCTTGATGAAAATAGTAATAATAAATCAACAGGTCCAAAGAGGAAAATGGCTCCTCTACTTATATCATACAGCTTAAAGGCGAAAATAAAAAGGAATAAAATCCCAATTCCAATTCCAATTACTTTAGTGTATTCAAGAAAAATTGCGGAATACCTCTTTGCTCTGTAAATCCTTGCAATATTTGCAGTTTTAAAAAGTAAAAACCAAACCGGTACAATTATTAACCCTATTATTAAATATTCATTAGTAACAGTTACCGGTGGCTCGGAAATAATGTTTCTGATGAGAATGGCAATATAAAATGAAAATATAGATATTACTACATCAAATATTCCGAAAAAATTGTTTATTAATTGCTCTCTTTCTTTAATCATTTTGCTAAAATTTTAAATTACTCTGGCATATCAATAAAGTCAAAAATGATGCCCTAAGGATAATTTTTGTTAATATGCTGATAGTAAGAGTGGAAGAGTTTGGCTAGTAGTAATTGAGTTTCCAAAATTGGGAAAAAACTTCCTATGTGGGATGTGTTTCTGATTTGAGTAAATCTTTTTTCCTCACTTCTTCGATAAGCATTACAATGTTAGAGTTAATATAGTAATCTAAGTGATTGATACATAGCCATATAAGACAAAATGAGAAATGCTGTAATGATTTGGATTTTGTAATACATATATTTGGGTTTTGCCAAAATTATATCATGGCTCGGTATAATAAACTGAAAATGAGGATACACATCAACCTAATATTTATCAGAATGGTGATAGGAGAATTTAATGATTTTAGAATTTGCTTGATGAAATCAATTTGCTTTCACAATTGTCATTTCATCAACAAGATGACCGGCACCGGCAAACTTGTCAATAATAAACAGGCAATATCTTATGTCAAGCATAATATTTCTGGACTGATCCGGGTCATACATAATGTCGCTCATAGTTCCTTCCCAGCATCTGTCGAAATTTATTCCGATCAAATTACCATTTGCATCTAAAACCGGACTACCTGAGTTTCCGCCGGTAGTATGAATGTTTGCAATAAAGCAAACCTGCATCTTCCCATCGTCACCGTAAATGCCATAATCCTTGTTATTATAAAGCTCTTTTAATTTATCTTCAACCACGTAATCGTAGATATCAGGATCCTCTTTCTCCATAATTCCTTCTAAAGTGGTAAAATAATTATATGTTATGGCATCAGCTGGATTATAGCCTAAAGTATTGCCATAGGCAACTCTAAGAGTGAAATTTGCGTCTGGGTAGAACAATTTGTTTGGTTGCATCTCCATTTGGGCCTCCATATACAAACGCATTAAGCTATCAAGCTTACTATTGAGTTTGCTAATCTTCGGATAATAGTTTGTTCTATATTGGTTTATAAATGCAGAAGCAATTTGATATGCAGGGTCTTTTTTAATTTTCTTATAATGTGATGTTTTGTAGTTCTCAAGAAAATCGATAACCCTTTCTTTGCTGGCAAACATCGACTTTTTAAATACTTCCTCTGCAAATAGCTTAAAATTACTATTGCATTTGTCAATTTGGTTTAAGATTTCTTCCGGGATTTCATTTTTGTTTACATTTTCATAATAAGTCTTAAACAATATTGCAAACACCTCTTTATCTATTTCAGGTTGGTAATCTTTATAGTATGGTGACGCAGACTTTTTGAGTAGCTCAATGTTTTTATCAAGTTTTTCTTTGTCAATGTCATTTGAGTTACAAATGTTTACAAGACTACGGAAAGAGTTTGCATACTTTATTATTTCTATCCCAAGGCCTCCCTCAACCAGATAATAGAGGTTTTGTTGAAGAGGATTCAACTCTTCATAAGTTATTTTGAATTCGCTAAACAATGAATTATATTTTTGATTTTCAGACATTGAAGCCCAGTCTTCAAATTCATTTTCAAAGGCTTGCTTTTTTTCGATCCCGTGTAGCCTTTTTATGCCTCTGTTTTCCCCGATCCATTTCTTCCATCCATTGGAAATCCCTGCCTGTTTTGCAGCATATTTAATTCTGATTTCAGGACTATCATTCATGTATTTTTTTATTACATCAAGTCTTTTACCTCTTAATGATATTCTGATGGGGTTAATTGTGTTTACTGTCATATCAACTGCATATGAGGGAATATACTCCTCTGTACTACCAGGATATCCGAAAATAAATGTAAAGTCTCCTTCATTTATTCCATCCAGTGAGATTGAAAGATGCTTTTTGGGTTGATATGGAACATTATCTTCAGAATATTTTGCAGGTTTATTATCTTTATCAGCATAAATTCTGAAAATGGAAAAATCACCTGTATGTCGGGGCCACATCCAATTATCGGTATCACCGCCAAATTTCCCTATATTTGATGGTGGCGCGCCAACGAGTCTTACATCTTCAAATATCTCATTAACGAACAGGAAATACCTGTTTCCAAGAAAAAACGGTTTCACAACGCCTTTGT
>JAUVIX010000178.1 GCA_030592565.1 Chlorobiota bacterium | reverse complement strand
GGCTTAGGGTGAAACTCCCTTTGCCTACTCGATTTCCTGACGTTAGCGCATTAGTATGAACAATAAAGTAAATCATAATATAAAGTTTTGTAACCTTTTTTAGTAACCAACGGAATTATAATTCTTTTTTATCTATAAATACAGCGTAAATTAATTGTTAATTTTAAAACGGAGGTCAAAATGAAAAAATAAAAATTTTGTTACTACTCAGCAGGTGTATGTAATTGATATTCAATAGCCCCGTGCTTTAGCGCGGGGGTAAAAAGTATAAAAATAATGCAGTTTTGTCAATCCCCGATACATATCGGGATTGACAGCGCAGCCAAAAATTATGACAAAACATGTTAATAATTAAGTAGTTAGGTTTTTCATAGACTGCTGAATAGTAACATATATGCAATTTATGATAATAATAAAAAGCACCTGATAAGGGTGCTTTTTCAGAGCGGTAAATGAGACTCGAACTCACGACCCTCAGCTTGGGAAGCTGATGCTCTACCAACTGAGCTACTACCGCATATTGTAACTGCAAAAATATATTATTTATTTATTCCTTAGATATATTTTTATGATATTTGCATTTTTCAATTCTGAAATAGAACAAAAGTACTTTTCTATGATAAAGATCAAAGAATACTCTACCATTATTGAAGACTGGGACAATGAGAAGAAAATGAGTGTAAAAAAGAGACTCAAGGAGATTGGCGTATTACATTATAAAATGTATGCTGAAGGTAAAAGTAGTCTGTTAATTGTTTTTCAGGGATTGGATGCATCAGGCAAAGATGGTTTGACCAACAGTCTGCTAAGATATTGCAATCCTGTTGGAATATCGGTTAAGAGTTTCAAAAAGCCAACAGCTGAGGAGTTTTCACACGATTTTTTATGGCGGGTTCACAAACATACTCCCGGCAAAGGCAATCTCCATATTTTCATTCGCTCTCATTATGAGGATATTCTGGTTCCTTCGGTTAAAGGATACTACACACCTGAACTGATTGAAGAAAGATACGGACTGATAAATGATTTTGAACGCTTAGTCAGTCATAACGATACAACAGTTTTAAAGTTTTTCCTGAATGTGTCAAAGGAAGAGCAGGAAAAGCGGCTTAGGGAAAGGCTTGTGAATCCCAAGAAATACTGGAAACATAACGACGGAGACTGGGAGACACGCAAAAAGTTTGACCAATATCTTGAGGTTTACGAAAAAATAATTAATCGCTGCAATGTAGTACCCTGGCATATTGTTCCCTCCGAAAAAAACAGTCATAAACTTTATTATGTTAGTAAAGTGGTATTTGAAGCTTTGCAAAAAATGGATTTGCAGTGGCCTGCACTGGAAACTGAGTTCACGGATTTGAGTGTGCCGGAATAAATAATGCATAGAAACACAAATATGAGAAATGCGATCCTGTTTTTATTATTTTTTCTTTTTCTTGCATCTTGTAAAGAAAATGTGAAAAAGAACATTATCCCACCCCAAAACACAACTGATACCAATTCAACGATATCAAAAACTCATTTCCCTTTACCCAAAGATGAATTATTAATAAAGGATGATGCTTTTGGTGATATAATTGAACTTACGGGGACTCCTCATCCGGTTGATCAGATATTTAGAGTTTCGGGAACTGAAATGTTTGTTCGGGATGATCTTTTAATAATTAAAAACAGGAACAACTCATATTTTTTTATGGCATATTCACTGCCTGATTTCAGATATATTAAATCTTTTGGGAAGGTTGGAAAAGGACCAAATGAGTTTCAGTTTCCAAAATTGGTTAGAACAGATTGTGACACAATTCTGTGTTTTATTATTGAACAGGCAAACAATACAATATATTGGTTGAATAAAAATTTTGAGATTTCCGAATTGCCTGTGAAGCTGACAGATGAAAAAAGATTTAGCTCCATACAACTTTATGGAGTGTCGCCCACTGAATTCTATTACGTTAAATCAATCCCAAAAGGGAAGGCCGTCTTTTATTCTAAACAAGTAAATGATTCAGTTTCAACAACACAACTTATAACTCTTAGTTTTTCAGATAAATATGCAAGCTGGACGGCATATATAGGGGATTTTGGTGTCAACGAAAAATATAACAGATTGGTTTTTGCCTACAAGTACTTCAAACGTCTTCTGTTTTTTGATTTTAAAAACAAATCGTCAAGAGTAGTATCTTTTGATGTTGATACAAAAAAGAAAAAATCGGGAAAATCAATGATGGACCCGTCAAATATTACATATTATTGGGGAATGTCGGCACAAAAAAAATACCTGTACGTTTTATATTCGGGCAGAACACCTATTGAGGTTACAAAAGAATTGAATAAATCATCAGGATATATTTATGTTGAACAATTTGACTGGAATGGAAATCCTGTTCATAAGTATAAACTTGACAATTGGGGATATTTTTGTGTGAACGAAAAGGAAAATAGAATATATATGGTCTCAACTACCTCTGATGACCCATTTGTGATTTACAAAATTCCTGAAAATTGAAAATTTTGCATTAACCTTTGGTAATAGTGATTTTTTCGATACAATAAAAACACGAATCTACCCCTGTTTATTTTAGGAAAAGGTTAAGGTTGGTGCTTGCAATTTCGTAATAATAGATATTTACTTGCAAATTTTTTTTGAAGAACTATATTTGCAAAAATTATTCAATAAACCTTAAAATATTATGAAGTCATCTGTTTTCTTATTCGTTATTATTGCAGTAATTGGAGTGTCGTGCGCAAACAACGGCAACAAAGAACAGCATAAAACCATTGCCGGATCATTTGATAGTGTTTATTCCGTTGCAGGAAAAGAAATTCTTAAAGATCAGTATAACATTTTGACTCTTAATGTAGCTGACACCTTTCTTTTGGCCACACTAAGAGATACAAAGGATTACTATTTCACTCTTTATAATGCAAAAACATTAACAAAGGTAATGGATGTAGCACCTCATGGTAAGGGTCCGGGCGAGTTTTCGGGAGGATTAAGTTACCAAAATTATGAAATGGGAAACGGACATTTATACTTATGGGTTTGGGCGTATAATTCACAAAAACTTATCAGAATAAATCTCTCCGAAAGCGTATCTCAGCATAAAACTATTCCTGTTAAAGTATTGAAAATAGGCATTAAAGACGGTTTTATTTCAAGTGAGGATTTTCATTCCATCTATTATATAGACTCAACAAAAGTCGTCGGAAGGTCAACTAATTTAGCTCTTCACATTAACAGGTTTTTAAGTTATAATCCGGTAAAAGGAAGGATAATAAATAAAGTACCACCATTCCCGAAAGTTAAATATGATTCAACCAAAAAGGATGAAGGTCACGGTTTCTTAATGTACAGATACAATCCGCTTTATAATGCCGGTTTCAGGATGAAACCCGACAAAACGAAATTTGCCTCTGCAATGGGTATGTTTAACCGGCTTGATATTTTTGATGCAGACGGTAATCTTATTAACTCCTATATTGATGATGACAATATTACCGACAAACTTATAAAGGAGTATTTATCCGTAAATGAAAATAATGTTAAAAATGTACCCGTAAAAAATTATTATGCAGATAGTTTTGTTACCGATTCATTTATCTATACGCTTTATCACAATAAATTGGCATCGGATTGGAAAACATCAGTTCCGGTGCAAATCAGGATATTCAATTGGGAAGCGGAGCCGCTTTGTACAATAAAAATTCCCGATTATCTTCAGCATATTTCCATTGATGAGGCCAACGGGATATTGTATGGTAATGCAATTAATGATGAAAAGGTATTAAAGTACGATATCAGTTCGATACTTAATGAAATAAAATAGCAGTTCATAGTAAACCTCCCTTACCTTTGATATGATATTTGTATTGTCTATCAGCGATATACAAAAGTAATAAAAAAATTAAACATTAAACTTGTCACCTATAGTTAAAATAATACCTTTGCACTGAAATTTTCAAAATTTCATTTTAAATAAATTTATTAACACTTAAAAAGGTAATAATTATGAGCAAAAATGTAATTATTATCGGTGCTGCGGGAAGGGATTTCCACAATTTTAACACTTATTATCGTGGAAACAAAGACTACAATGTAGTGGCTTATACGGCTGCTCAGATTCCCGATATCGACGGAAGAAAATACCCGGCTGAACTTGCCGGTGATTTGTATCCGGACGGTATCCCGATTTACGCAGAAGAAAATTTACCAAAGTTGATAAAAGAGCTTAACGTGGACGACTGCGTTTTCTCTTACAGCGATGTTCCTTACGAAAGGGTTATGTCTGTTAGTGCAATAGTTAATGCAGCAGGTGCTAATTTTGTCCTGCTTGGACCAAATGATACAATGGTTAAAAGCACAAAACCGTTAATTGCTGTTGGTGCAGTGAGAACAGGTTGCGGAAAAAGTCAGACATCACGAAAAGTTATTGAATATCTGATGGATAAAGGGCTTAAGGTTGTTGCTATTCGCCACCCGATGCCCTATGGCGATTTGGTCGAACAAAAGGTTCAGCGCTTTGCAACTGTCGAAGACCTTAAAAAACACAAATGTACCATCGAAGAGATGGAAGAGTATGAACCGCACGTTGTTCGCGGTAATGTGATCTATGCTGGTGTTGATTATGAAGCTATCCTAAGGGCTGCTGAGGATGATCCTGATGGTTGTGATGTTGTGCTTTGGGACGGTGGAAATAATGACTTCCCGTTTTACAAGCCTGATCTCAATATAACTGTTGTTGACCCTCACAGACCTGGAAATGAGCTTACTTATTATCCGGGAGAGGTCACTCTCAGACTGGCTGATGTTGCAGTTATTAATAAGATAGATACTGCTTCACCGGAAGGTATTCAGACCGTAAGAGAGAGTATTGCAAAGGTTGCACCAGATGCAATCGTTGTTGATGCTGCTTCACCGATCAAAGTTGATGATCATTCATTGATTAGAGGAAAGAGAGTTCTTGTTGTTGAAGATGGCCCGACACTTACACACGGCGAGATGAAACTTGGTGCAGGTATTGTTGCAGCTATGAAATACGGGGCAGCCGAATTGGTTGACCCAAGACCTTTTACGGTAGGTAAACTTGCGGAAACTTTCGAGATATATCCAAACATCGGAACTCTTCTTCCGGCAATGGGTTACAGTGAGCAGCAGCTCAAAGATCTCGAAAAAACTATTGAAAATACTGATTGTGATTCAGTTGTTATTGGTACTCCAATTGATTTGAACAGAATTATCACAATAAATAAGCCTAACACTAGGGTTTATTATGACCTTCAGGAAATCGGAGATCCCGATCTTTCAGAAATCATTGACGATTTTGTTGAAAAGCATAATCTTGTATAATAATTTTTAAAAGGCGGCCTGATGGTCGCCTTTTTTTTTATAATAAATAATTAACAATTGATTTTTGGACTTCATTATTGCATAATTTTATCCCCAAAAATAATTCAACAGTCTAATTTAATATGAAAGACAAAAGTTTAATTTCAATCACAGATATCACGAAAGAGGATTATAAAATAATTCTCGATCTTGCTGAGACATTTGAGAAAAAGCCCAAGCAGAAAATTTTGGAAAACTATGTGATGGCATCTCTCTTTTTTGAACCTTCAACACGTACAAGGTTAAGTTTTGAGAGTGCTGCATCACAACTTGGAGCTAAGATAGTCGGATTTACTGATGCATCATCTTCAAGCGTCAAAAAAGGCGAAACACTGAAAGATACTATAATGATGGTTAGCAACTATGCTGACATTATCGTTATGCGACATCCAAAAGAGGGTAGCTCGCGCTACGCCAGCGAAGTGTCTTCAGTGCCGGTTCTTAATGCCGGAGACGGTTCAAACCAACACCCAACTCAGTGCCTTCTCGACCTCTATTCAATTCGTAAAACACAGGGAACACTCGACAATCTGCACGTTGCTTTTGTCGGCGACCTTAAATATGGCAGGACTGTCCATTCTCTCGTAACGGCACTGACTAATTTCAACACAACATTCCACCTTGTTTCTCCTGTCGAACTGAAACTGCCAAGCTCCGTAAAGAGATTTATAAAAGAAAAAAATCTGAATTACTATCAATATACTGAACTTGATGAAGTCATTCCAAAAGTTGACATACTTTACATGACACGGATACAGCAGGAGCGTTTTTCAGATCCTTTAGAGTACGAGAAGGTGAAAAATTCCTATGTCCTGAGAAATAGTATGCTCGACGACTCAAAGCCCAATCTTAGGGTGTTGCATCCTTTGCCCAGGGTAAACGAGATAACCGAAGACGTTGATTCAAACCCCAAGGCCTATTATTTCACCCAGGCATTGAACGGTGTTTATGTACGTCAGGCACTTCTGGCTTTAACACTCGGAGTTAAGTAAAATAAATCTTTAATCCATAACAAAAATAATTATGGCTAAACAGGGAAAAATAAAAGAATTAAAGGTCTCGGCTATCGAAAACGGGACCGTAATAGATCATATACCAGCAGAAAGTGTATTTCAGGTAATTAGAATTTTAGGACTTGATAAGGTCTCCAATCAGATAATGGTGGGAACCAATCTTGATAGCCGAAAATATGGTAAAAAGGGAATTATTAAAGTCAGTAAAAAGTTTTTTGAGAAGGAAGACCTCAATAAAATTGCACTTGTTGCTCCGATAGCATCTATAATCGTCATTAAAGATTATACAGTTGTATATAAGGAAAACGTAGAAGTTCCTGACTTTATCGACAAAATTGTAAAATGTATTAATCCAAACTGTATCACAAACAACGAAAATATCGTAACTAAATTTACTGTGATTGACAAGGAAGATTTAAAATTACATTGCCACTACTGTGAAAAAATTACAAAAAAGGAGAACATCTCATTTAAATAATATGGTTTTACCCCTCACCTTTTGTCCTCTCCCATTGGGAGAGGAAAGACCAGCCGCCCCGGTCTTCTTCCCTCTCCTTGAGGAGAGGGTTAGGGTGAGGTGAAATGGATGCATCATTTTTTTATTATAACAATCCTTAAGTTGATGGCTATGGGGGTTAGAAGGCAAGTTGAAAAATTGAAGAACTTATTGATTAGCTATCAGGCAACAAAGTAAATAGTGATTTATAAAACAATATCTTTAACACTTAAAAATTTGCAATTATGAAAAAAGTTTTATTTACAATGTTGGCAATGTTTCTTACAGGAATCATTGTCATTGGCCAGGAACCTTCAAAGGAAAAAGGTTATTTTCAGGAGTATGAACCAGGATATTATCAGAATTTCATATTAAAAGATGTCCGCCATTTTGATGATACTCAAAAACCAAAGCAAAAGGATAAGCACTTTTTGATGGATCAAGCCGGAATGGACCTTCCTAATAATCTTGAATTGTATACATCGCAATGGTACAATCTGCCAATTTCGCAGGGAAACACAGGTTCATGCTGGTGCTTCTCCACAACTTCATTATTTGAAACTGATATATACAGAATTACAGGGCAAAAAGTAAAGCTATCCGAAATGTACGCTGTTTACTGGGAGT
>JAUVIX010000352.1 GCA_030592565.1 Chlorobiota bacterium | reverse complement strand
CTTCAAGAGGTTGTTTCAGCTCAAGGTCGAGAGTGATATAGTCCATTTTTTCTGCAACAGGAATTTTCCCCTTTTCCCATTTTATCTTATGTGGATAGATAAAGAGTTTTTCTTTGCTTGTGTCATCAAAAACAATCATTTTTTCAGAACCTACAACTACTAGTTTTTGCTCTTTAAAAGGATGCAGCCAGCTTACAAAAACGTGACTCATAACACCATTATTAAATGCAAGAGTGGTAAGTGTTGTATCGTAAATATTTTTATTAATGTATGAACCGCCGTGAGCCTGAACCTTTATCGGCTCTTCACCATCCATAAGCATCAGGATTAATGAGATATCGTGTGGTGCAAAACTCCAAAGGACGTTTTCCTCAGTTCTGAGTTTCCCAATATTTAATCTGTTTGAATAAATGTATCTTATCTGTCCGAGTTCACCACTGTCAACCATTTCTTTTAATTTGATAACTGCCGAGTGAAACTGTAAAATATGACCAACCATTAAAATCCGGTTATTCTCCTTTGCAATCTTTACAAGCTCTTCCCCCTCTTCGACTTTCAGTGCTAAAGGTTTTTCAACAAGTACATCTTTACCCGCAAGAAGATATTTTTTTGTTAGTCTGTAATGCAACTCAGCCGGAGCAGCAATTACAACGCCTTCTATCTCCGGACTATTAATAATTTCTTTATCATCTTTTATAAATTTTACATCAGGGAAATCAATTTTTCTCTGTTGTGCAATTTTATCCGAAGTTTCCAGAACGCAATTAAGAACTCCGATATTTTTCAGATTTCTCAAGTGGTTTTTTCCCCAGGCACCTGCCCCTATTAATGCTATGTTTTTTTTATTCATAATATTTTATTCGATTTGGTTTTGATATTTATTTTCATATTCAACGTTTTCTAATAGTTTTAAAATCAATGATATAAATAATAAAAGCTCTATGTCAATCAGGATGCAAATATAGTTAAATATTGTATTTACCAAAATATTTAAGATAAATTGTTATTTTATTAACAGTAGCTCTTTTAATAAGCCCATTTTTTTATTATTAATATCATTATACCAAAAGAAATCTGGTTTGATTTTTTGTAAATCAGATTCTATCGAGCATTACTGTTTCCAGAAGGAAATTACTTGCAAATTCATTAAGAAGCAGTATATTTGCCCTGATTTTAGGCAGGTTTAAATTTCAATTTTTGGAAATGAAAAAAATCATATTATTATACATTGCTGTTTGTTCGTCAATAATAAGCTTAGGACAAAATGAGAAGTCAGACACAGTGTTCAGCATCCCAATGTTATATTTTAATTATACACTGCAATTCCCGGGTGGTGACCTTGTTGACAGATACGGTATCAGCTCAGGTGTCGGAGGAGGTTTTCAATGGAAGACACATAAAAACTGGATTTTCGGAATTGAGTACAACTATATTTTTGGTGGTGATATTAAGAATGAAGACCAGCTTATGTCAAACATTAAAATCGAAGGAGGAGGCCAGATAATTGACGACGCAGGTACTTTTGCTAATTACACTACTAGTGAAAGGGGATTTCATGCCTCTTTTAAGTTTGGAAAACTTTTCCCTGTCAATAAGTCGAATCGCAATTCGGGAATTGTGATAATGGGGAGTCTCGGTTATTTGCAACACAGAATCAGAATAGAAAATATTGATAACATTGCCTCGCAAATAAATGGTGACTATGAGTATGGTTACGACAGGCTGACAGGTGGTTTTTCCATAAGTGAGTTTATCGGATATTTCTATATCGGCAAAACGAAATTGCTAAATTTTTATGCCGGATTTGAGTTTGTTCAAGGATTTACAAGCCCTAAAAGAAAGGTCAATTTTGATACAAGAGAGCCTGATCCAATTCAAAACCGTATGGATATGCTTAACGGAATTAAAATTGCCTGGTTAATCCCAATTGGAAAGCGGGAAGCGGCAAATTTAGAGTACTATTATTAGAATGATGTCACTCCTTTATCAAATAGCAATTTGCAGTTATTCACTTATTATCAGGATAGCATCCCTTTTTAATCATAAGGCAAAACTCTGGATCACAGGAAGGAAAAACATTTTTAACAAAATCAAAAATGCCATTGACTCTGACTCGAAAATTGCCTGGTTCCATGCTGCTTCTCTTGGCGAGTTTGAACAAGGCAGGCCTGTGATCGAAGCCTTCAGGCAAAAATTTCCCGAACATAAAATTCTTCTCACCTTTTTCTCTCCTTCGGGATATGAAATCAGAAAGAACTATGAGGGCGCCGACTATATTTTCTATCTTCCGTTAGATACAAAAAGAAATGCAGGTAAATTCATTGAAACCGTAAATCCCGAAATAGCCGTTTTCATAAAATATGAATTTTGGTTCAACTATCTGAAAGCACTCCACCATAGAAATATTCCAACAATTGTCATCTCGGCCATATTCAGAAAAGAGCAACATTTTTTCAAATGGTATGACGGGTGGTTCAGAAAGATGCTCAACAATATTACTCTGTTTTTTGTGCAGAATGAAAAGTCAAAGGAGCTTTTAAATTCCATCGGTATTAAAAATGTTAAGGTGAGCGGAGATACACGTTTCGACAGGGTTTCAGCAATTGTCAAAACTGCAAAAACATTCCCTTTGGTTGAAAAGTTTGCAGGAGATGAAAACCTCTTTCTTGCGGGAAGCACCTGGCCACAGGATGAAGATCTGATTCACCAACTTGCAAGTAACTTTGAAGGAAAGATGAAATTCATTATTGCTCCACATGAGATTCATAAGGAGAGGATAGATTCAATAGCAAAACTGTTTTCAGGTTTTAAAACAGTCAGGTAT
>JAUVIX010000028.1 GCA_030592565.1 Chlorobiota bacterium | reverse complement strand
TAATGCATTATTTACGGCACATACTATTTTTAGCGTTTTGGGGGTTGACAACCAGCTTATTCAGTAGCAGTCAACTGGATAGTTTGAATATTGCATTAAACAATGCAAAAACCCCGGCCGAAAAATTATCCATTCTAAATCAGCTTTTTGTAATTGTACTACCTGACAATAAAACAAAAGCGATAAGATATGCTGACAGGGCACTAACAATATCAGAATTTGCAGATGATGATATGGGAAAGGCAATTGCACTTTATAATAAAGGTAAATATCTCCAAAGCGAAAACAGGCTAAATGATGCTGTGACATATTTTAACAGTGCACTTCAAATATTTAAGGAAAACAAAAAACAGTTGTGGATTGCCAAAACTGATATGCAATTGGGACAGATTGCCAAACAAAACCTCAAATTTGAAAAATCATTAGAGCTTCTATATAATGCAAAAGAGATATTTGAAAAGCAAGATCAGTTTTCAAAGGAACTAGCTAATATATACAACAATATAGGAGGCGTCTATTATGACCAGAAAGAATATGACAAAGCGTTTGAGTATTGGGAAAAAAGCCTCCTTATCAGGGAGACAATGAATGACAGTATCGGACTTCTAAGCGCATATAATAACATCGGTGAGATTTATCGCTTATCAAATGATTTTGACAAAGCACTTGAATATTACAATAGAGCTATTTCCATTAATAACATATTTAAAAAACAGGGTTACTTCCCTGTCATTTATGACAATATCGGAAACATTTACATTAGTAAAAAAGAGTTTGATAGTGCCTCGTTTTATCTAATAAAAAGCCTTGATGCGGCAATTGAAGAAAAAAATGAATCAAGACAGGCGTTTGCACATATCTCACTTGGCGAACTTCACATTGCACTTTTGGAATACGATTCTGCAAAGAATAATTTCCAACTGGCAAGGGATATTGGAATTAGAATCTCGGATTTATTTGCACTTCAGGAATCAGCTTTGGGGCTTGGCAAATCCTTTGATAATCTTAATCAATTTAAAAAAGCTTTTAATTATTATTCTGAATTCAAACAACTAAGTGATAGCATTTCCAAAATTAACAGCATTGAAGAAGTTACCAAACTTGAATTGAGCTTAATGTTTGAAAACAAGAAACAATTGAACAAAATTGAGCAGGAAAAAAGGGAGTGGATTTATTTTATTATTGCCATCGGGCTACTGCTTATCATTATAATTATTGCCTGGCTCTATGGCCGTCAAAAAATTAGGATTAGAAATTCGGATGCAACAAGGGATAACCTTGAACTTGAAGGGAAAAGACTTCTTGAGGATATTGATTTTAAGAACAGGGAACTTGCAACAAATGTAATGTATATGGTCAAAAAAAATGAGTTTATCAATCACATAAGCGAGAAACTCATTAAAGCAAAAATACATTTTAAAAAGGAAAACATACCGGCAACAGAGGAAGTAATACACAAACTACAAATGAATGTTGATGATCAGATTTGGGACGCATTTGAAAAAAGATTTGAGGAAGTTCATAAAAATTTTTATACCAGATTAAATGATAAATTCCCAAAATTGACTACAAAAGACAAAAAGCTTTGTGCATTATTAAGGCTGCAATTAAGCACTAAAGAAATAGCAACCATAATGCATCATAATCCGGCAAGTATAGAGGTGGCAAGAACAAGGTTAAGAAAAAAGCTTAATGTATCAAATACTGAAATTAATCTTGTAACATTTTTATCAGACATTGAATAATGATTATAAAAATCAAAATATTAATTCTATTTTTAAGTGTTGGGCCAGCTTGCTTTCCACAAAACTACGGCAATCTGGATAGTCTTATCAGTTCACTGACTACACCAATGGAAGATACTTCAAAAGTCAATTTGTTAAATAAAATTGCATCGGATTTATACTACAGTGATCCTGACAAGATTTATGATTATGCAAATGAAGCACTTGATCTTGCCGAAAGCATTGACTACATTAAAGGCATTGCAGAAGCGTACAATAACCTTGGAAAATACTACAAAGGAAATGGTTTATATGCTGAGGCAAGTGAATACCATTTTAAAAGTCTGGAACTTATGGAGGAGATAAATAATAAAAATGGTATTGCAAGATGCTATAATCTTATCGGGATTATTTACTACTATATAGGTGATTATGACCTGAGTTTAAAATACTACTTTAAAGCACTGGACATTAATATTGAGCAAAAAGACACAAAATGGATTGGAGGTAATTCCAATAACATTGGGATGATATTTGAGATTAAAGGCGATTATCAAAAGGCTTTAGAGTATTACAAAAAATCACTTCAGATAAGTATTCAGCTCGGCAATAAAAACTGGATTGCCAATAATTACGGAAATATTGGAAGTTTATACCAAAAACTTAACGATTCAAAAGCACTGGACTATCTGGAGAAAAGACTGGAACTCGCAATACAAACAAATAATTATGATGCTCAGGTATCTTCTATTTTGGAAATAGGTGTGTATTACAATTCCAAAAAAAATTATCGAAAAGCATTGACTTACCTTAACTCCTCTTCATATAAAAATAATAATAGCCAGCCCCTCTACCTTAAAAGTCAATACGCAAAACAATTAAGCGTTGCATATGAAGGAATAAACAAATACGATCTAGCCTGCAAATTCCTTAAACTACACATTCAGGTTGACGACAGCCTGAATATTGAAAAAAACATCAAAAAAATTACACAGACAACAATGCAATATGAATTCAGGAAAAACCAAAAACTTGAAGAACTTAAAAATCAAAAGAGAGAACTTGTTTTCATAGCGTTTTCTGGAATGCTTCTAATTGTTCTGCTTATAATAGGAATTCTGTTTAGCCGTCAGAAATCTATGGTAAATCAACAAAAACTCAAAAGAGAAAAACTTTTGCTTAAGAATAAACTGTTAATGGAAGACCTTGAATATAAGAATACGGAACTAACTGATAATGTGAAATATATGCTAAATAAAAATGAGCTTATAAATATTGTTTCCGAGAAACTTAATCAAATAAAACCTCAATTAAAACTCGAAAATCGTAATGTTCTTAATGCAGTTATATTAGAGCTACAGGCAAGTACCGATGACGACATTTGGGAAGATTTTGAAATTCGCTTCAACCAGGTAAATAGTAATTTCTATAAAAATTTAAGTAACGAATTTCCTAACCTCTCTCCTTCAGAACAAAAGCTGGCCGCCTTCCTGCGATTAAATATGAATACAAAAGAAATAGCAACGATTTTGCATCAAAGTTCAAAAAGTATTGAAACATCACGCACCCGATTGCGTAAAAAACTTAATATCGCAAATTCATCTATCAACCTTTTTGAATTTCTTTCAAAATATTGATATTAAAAAAGAAAAATATTTCCAATTAGCCTCATTTCATTTTCATCTGATTATCTGAGTATTACAAATCTTGTATTGGTATTGTAATGGCTCCTATTCATTATTGTATTGTTTTTATAGGGGGCATTTTTTATTATGTATGATTTTTGTAATGTAAAATTTCTTGCTCAGATAAAAACTTAGGTGCACTTTTGCAACCGAAACATTTACCTGAAATATGAAAAAGGAAAAATCTGTGGAAACAAAAGATATCAACCTGGATCAGGAAATAAAACTGTTCATTGAGAAGAAGAAGCAGGAAAACTCTGCATTAAAAAAATTATTGTCAGCGCTTGACGAAGCGAAGAAAAACGGTGGTAGAAGAATTAATTAAATACTGAAAGTTTTTACGATGCAATCCGACAAATTAAATATACAAGCTAAAGATGATGCCGCAACACTTGAGATGCTTTATCAAAAGTATTCATCGAAAATGTACGGAATATGTCTTAGGTTTGCTGGAAACACAATGGAAGCTGACGACATATTACAGGAGGGTTTCATTAAAGTATTTACAAAGCTAAAGTATTTTCGGAATGAAGGCTCTTTGGAAGGTTGGGTAAGGAGAATATTTGTTAATACTGCTATTAATTATTACAGAAAGAAATCGAGATACGCATTTAATGAAGACCTTGAGGATGTTCATTTCAATACTGCAAGGACAGAAAACGGATATAGCGATTTACTTTCGAAGGAGGAACTGGTAAACTTAATACAAAGTCTGCCAAATGGATACAGGACAGTTTTTAATTTGAATGTTGTTGAAGGTTACACGCATAAGGAAATTGGTGAGATGCTTGGAATATCGGACAACACTTCAAAGTCACAACTTACACGTGCGAAGACAATATTAAAAAAGAAAGTTCTTTTATTGATGAAGGAAAAAGTTAAAGTACCATTTAGTGATTTCAGAGTAATCAGAAACGATACAGTTAATCTGACCCAGGAATTACAAAAAGCTGTTTAAAGGTTTCTTTAACTTAATCAAATAAAATTAATTTACCTTCGTTATATTTATGGCACACAATTTGATTAAGCTATATATAAACACAACGTTCTTTAAAAATTAGAAGTAAGGCTTCTCTCCCTTAATTGGTTTTGGTTAATAATTAGGTTTATTCTTTTCTTTTCTATTGTAACGCCTTACTTTTAAACCGGTGGAGGAAATATCCTTCACCGGTTTTTTTATCTTTTATATCAAACCCGCATTATTATAATGTTTATAACTATTTTTCATATTTTAACATATTGAAACTATTTTTGCGCGTTATAAATATGCGATTAGAAATGCACGAAACAATAATAATTTTAGACTTTGGCTCGCAATATACTCAACTAATAGCCAGAAGAGTAAGAGAGCTTAATGTATATTGTGAGATACATCCGTATAATTCAATTCCCGAAATAAATCAAAATATCAAAGGTGTCATATTATCAGGTAGTCCATATTCGGTTCGTGATAAGAATGCCCCGAGACCTGATTTATCCGATATTCGGAAAATATTTCCAATTCTTGGAGTTTGCTATGGTGCGCAATACCTTGCCAATATTGACGGGGGAGAAGTTTTACCATCAAAAATAAGAGAATATGGAAGGGCAAATTTGTCATTTATCGACAGCTCGAACGAACTTATGAAAGGTATGACTAATGGCTGTCAGGTTTGGATGTCGCACGGCGATACTATATTAAATATTCCTGACGGATATAAAATAGTCACAAGCACAGCTGATGTTAAAGTTGGGGGATTTAAAATTGAGGGCGAAGATACTTATGGCATACAGTTCCATCCCGAAGTTTACCACACACCCGAGGGAATGATACTTCTTAGAAACTTCATAGTTGATATTTGTGGATGCTCGCAATCGTGGACACCCGAATCGTTTGTTGATACTACAATAGCTGAACTTAAGAAGAAACTTACTGACGATAAAGTAGTACTCGGCCTTTCCGGAGGCGTAGATTCTTCGGTTGCTTCGGTACTACTTCACAAAGCAATAGGCAAAAATCTTACTTGTATTTTTGTTGATAACGGCCTTTTACGAAAAAATGAATTTGAATCGGTTCTTGATTCATATAAACATATGGGACTTAACGTTATAGGCGTTGATTCAAAAAAAAGATTTTATAAAGCGTTGGCAGGTATTACCGACCCTGAGCTAAAACGAAAAGCAATCGGGAATACATTTATTGAAGTGTTTGATGATGAGGCTCATAAAATTAAAAATGTCAACTGGCTTGCACAGGGAACCATTTACCCGGATATAATTGAATCCAAGTCGGTTAAAGGCCCTTCGGCAACTATAAAATCACATCACAACGTTGGAGGACTACCGGACTTTATGAAACTTAAAATCGTTGAGCCTCTGAATACTTTATTCAAAGACGAAGTGCGCAGAATTGGAAAAGCACTGAAAATGGATGACAGTCTGTTGGGACGTCACCCGTTCCCGGGACCCGGACTTGGAATCAGAATTCTTAGCGATGTAACAGAAGAGAAAGTAAGAGTTCTTCAGGAGGCTGATTATATCTTCATCGAAGGGTTGAAAAAATACGGTTTGTATGATGAAGTCTGGCAGGCTGGAGCTATATTATTACCGGTTCAGTCTGTGGGTGTTATGGGAGATGAGAGGACTTATGAAAATGCCATCGTACTTCGTGCTGTTGGCTCAACTGATGGTATGACCGCCGACTGGTCGCATCTTCCATATAAATTCCTGGCAAAAATCTCAAACGAGATAATTAATAAAGTAAAAGGAGTTAACAGAGTAGTTTATGATATCAGCTCAAAACCTCCTGCTACAATTGAATGGGAATAAATTCGTTAAACAGTTATAAATAATAACTAATTATATTTAAAAATGCAAAGAGGTAAATTTTCTTATTCACTGATATTCATTATTGTTCTGCTCTTTTATGTTCCTGCAATGTCGCAGGATGTGTCTGTAAAAAAATCAGAAATAATTGAAAATATTGACGGAACCGATTATTATTTGCATTTTGTAAAAGAGGGGCAGACATTATATAACATAGCAAAAGCTTACAATGTTACGGTTAATGATGTCTTTAAAATAAATCCTGCCGCCGAGACAGGTATCAAGACCGGTATGGTTCTGAAGATTCAGGCAAAAAAAAACAAAAAGCAAAATACAGATAACATAAATGAGACTAAAGACAACAATTTCTATTATCATATTGTAAAACCAAAGGAGACACTCTACGGGCTTTCAAGAAGTTACAATGTAACAATCGATGAGATTAAAATGGAAAACCCGGAACTTGGCGATGTTTTAAAAGAGGGAAGTGTTTTAAAAATACCAAAGCATACCGTCAATGATCAGGCTGTTGCAATCTCAACCAAAACGCATAAAATAGAGGCCGGAGAAACGCTTTATAGTATTGCAAAGCAATATAATGTTACAATTGGAGCATTAAAGAATTCGAATCCGGGGTTAACTACGGAATTGAGCATTGGGCAAGTATTAAAAATCCCTGAGCAGGAAACAGAACCGGAAACAATTTCACAACAGGAAGCTCAGACAAAGAAAAAGCCTCTGTTTATTACTATAACCGTTAAGTCAAATGAAACATTGTATAAAATAGCAATAAATTATGCCGTAAGTATTGACACTCTTTTCAAATATAATCCCGGCCTGACCGAATATACATACACCGGACAGGAGATTAAAATACCAGAGAATAATTCAACGAAAAGCTATATTACACACACTGCCAGAAAGAATGATAAGTTAAAAAAAATTGCTAAGAAGTATAATATAAGCTACACTAATATCCAGCATTTTAATCCTGGCATTTCGAATAAAATTAAAATGGGCCAGGTGGTTAAAATTCCGGTAACCAGAAAAAAGATTGAAGAGGCCAAACCAATGGATGAGATTAAACCTGAGATTGTATTAAGCCCTTGCTCAAAAATTGCAGAAAATCGCGACAAGGTTTATAATATAGCTTTAATGCTTCCATTGTATCTTGAAGAACTTGACAGCATCGTTCCCAGGGAAACGATTCCTCCGGATTTCAAACCGTTCAGGTTCGTCCAGTTTTACGAAGGTTTTATGATGGCTGTTGACTCTATGCAAAAAGCCGGTATGAAGGTTAATGTTTTTACTTATGATGTGGACAATACTTCTGGTAAAATTGATAAAATTCTTCAGACATCCGAGCTTAGCAGTATGAACATTATAATTGGCCCGTTTTACGGAAGAAGTTTCCGCAAAGTCGCTGATTTTGCAAAGACCTACGGGATTAAAATAATTAATCCACTATCACCTCGCGAAGAAATTATTCTGAACAATCCTTATGTATTCAAAATCAAACCCACGCCTGCAAGCCAAAGCGATTTGCTTGTGTCTTATATTGAAAAGATATATCCCATAAGTAATGTTTTGATAATCAGGCATAATAAATACAAATTCCAAACATTTGTTTCGCATGTTCGTAACACACTGAACCTGAACAGGGAGATGCAGGTATTGATTAAAAATGATATTATTGATAGTAAACTGGGAAGTATTGAAGCTAATAACAAATTATACACTGAGAATGTAGTCATTGAGAGAGAGCATCTCACAAGAGCACCTGAAGATAGCACATCTTTCAGTAATATGGTTAAAGAGGTGATATATTCGGATGACAGCCTCACTGGTGTTAAGCTCAATTTGTCTCTTGTTAGAAATAATGTTGTTATAATTCTTAGTGAAGACAAGTCATTCTCGCAGGAGCTTCTTTCTCGATTAAATAAGCTTTCATCAGAGTATGAAATTAATGCTATAGGGCTACCGGAATGGGGCAAGTTCGACGACCTTGAAACAGCCACATTACTAAATCTGCACCTTCAAATATTAAGCGAAAGTTATATCAATTATGACGATGGCAACACCCTGAACTGGATAAAGAATTACAGAGAGAAGTTCAAAACAGAACCATCAGTTAATAAATATGCCTTTGACGGATTCGACCTGGGCTGGTATTTCCTGAATGCTCTATACAATTATGGAAAGGAATTTGAGCAATGCTTTGAAGCAATGGACATCTCATTGATGCATACAAAATTCGTATTTAAACACACTACTGGAAACGGTTTCGAAAACACTTTCTGGAACATCTGCAAATTTGAGGATTTTAAAATCATTAAAGTGCCATTTGAAAATACGGGGTTATAAGCAGAATCAAACGGCGGGTTTTAGTTACAGCTATGTTCCTGAAGTTAATTGTGTGAATTCTATTTCTACTTCCCCCTACCCTGTATCACAATAAGAACTGTGTAGATCAGAATTTTTAGGTCCATAGCAAGCGACATATTTTCGATATACAGAATATCATATTTGAGTCTTATAATCATTTCATCTACATCTGAGGCATAACCGTATTTAACCTGGCCCCAGTAAGTTATTCCCGGTTTGACCTTATGCAGAAGCCTGTAATGCGGGGCACGTTTCATTATCTGGTCAATAAAATATTGCCTCTCCGGCCTTGGCCCGACAAGAGACATATCACCAATGAGAACAGAAAAAAACTGCGGAGTTTCATCAAGCCTGACCTTTCGCAGAAATCCACCAAATGGTGTGATACGACTATCATGATCGGATGATAGCTGTGGCCCGTTTTGCTCGGCATCAGCATACATCGACCTGAATTTGTGCATATTAAATGGTTTCCCGTGTATGCCAACCCGCTTTTGCTTATATATTACCGGGCCTTTTGACGACATCTTCACTCCTATTGCAATAATAATATAGACAGGAATTAGAATAGCCATTGCAATCAGGGAAACAACAATATCCATAATACGCTTCAGAGACATTTGCCAGGCAGGCATCAGGTCGGGCGATATCTGTATCAGAGGAGCATGCCAGATACCTTCTGTTTTAACAGTTCCCATCAAAATATCTTCAAGACTTGGAATAAGCTTTATAACAACATTAGTATCCTCAACCTGGGTGACAATTTCACCGATTTTTTCTTTTTCAGAACGCTCAATGGCAATAATTATCTCTTCTACCTTTCGCATCCTGATTATCTCTCTAAGCTTATCGTAATAACCAAGATGAGGAAGATAACCGGCGAGCAAATACTTGTCATAATCCTCCACATTCACAAAGCCGACAAACTTATTTCCTGACGAAAGCTTTTCATTTTCAATCTCCTTAAAAATCCTGACAGCATTTTCGTTACTTCCCACAATAACAGTATTGAAGCCAATTATCCTTTTATGGATTCTATGAATTGTGTGCGAAGTTATTATCAACCTAAAAGAATAGGTAAATATGAAATGTAGAAAGAAAAGAACAAAAAATGACTGATAATATGATTTGTATGACGGGATAACATCATCAAGTATCAGGGCAAAAAAGATAAAAATTACACCGAAAAATGTTACCGATAATGTCTGTCCAAGTTCTTTCAATCTCGACTTTCGATAAACCTTGCGGTATGTTCCCATAATAGTATAGAAAGTCAGCCAGAAGAATGGAATTACAGCCATTCCGTAATACAACTTAGTATCCGTAAATATTTCGTGCAGGGTTATGTCTGGCGTAACTGCATATTTTCTATAAATAAAAAACAGTATCCAGGCTATACCAGCGGACAGAAGATCAGCAATAACATATTTTGTAACTTGTAAACTTCTGTTCATTAATCAATATCTTTAAATAATAATTTAAAATTATCAAATTTTACCACAGGTTCTGAATCATCATCAAATTTGTCAGCTCTTACAAAAACATTATAATATGCAGCATTATGATACCTGTTTGTCAAAGGTGTAAAATTGATATAAATTTTCTTCCAGATCTCTCCCGATGGATTTACAATCACCGTTGGATATTGAATAAATTGCCCGTCAGTAAGCTGTACAAACATACCTATACTCAGGTGATTATTTGTATTATAATCCATCTCCAGAAAAACAGGAATATTGCTGGCAGGCAGTTCAAAGCCAATGGATTGATCCGCATTTGTGGCACATTCAAGAATTCTCCTTTCATTATCAAGATATCCAACACCTGTAATGTGTCCATATAATGGACTTGTAGGGCTATTAATCATCTGCTGGATTGATGTATCGCTGTTATTTGTTGGCTCCAATGACACAAATCCATCTTCAAAATCCTCAATCCATGTAAAAACTGTGTTATCATAATAATGGACATCAGGGTTGACAGTTATAACCGAATCAATGATAAAATTAAAAGAAACATCTTTATAGGGTTTAAGATACGGATATTGGCCCCGGGTTCCTGAAATACCGTTAAATAATACCCCTGGGGCAAGGATTAGTTGATGATTACCACTCTCCAAAACAGGAATAACAGTTGGTAATTCGTAGCATCCAAGAGATTTGCCGTCAACAAATACCCAAACATCTGAAATATTATGAGTCAGCGCTCCCTCCTCAATTAGCGGATTTGCTACCAGGTTAAAAGAATCAACCTTAACATAAGCCGGGATTTCCTGTTCTCCACTAAACTTCTGGCAAGAAGGAAATATCCAGAAACCTGCAATAAACACAATACCTAATAGTAAAAATTTTCTGTATCCCATTACAATTTTTAAATAGTCTTTAATAACGCTTACCTTTCCCTAATATTTCAACTATAAAGATTCAATATTAAATTCCATCTTTTCAATAATCCTATTTGCAACATCCAATGCTGCATATCCGTCATCTATCGAAACAACCGGTGTATTATTATTAATAATTGCATCAGCAAAACTCTCCAACTCCGTTTGTATAGCATTTATTGGAGTTATTTCCGGCTTTTCAAAAAATATCTGCTTTGCTTTTTTACCATTTGCAGGTTCAATAATCATTGCCAAAGGGTCGGCCTTTTCAGGATCATCAATATCAATCATTCTTAAAATCTCAGCTTTTTTATCAAGAAAATCTACAGAGATATAAGCATCTTTTTGAAAAATCCTTGTTTTACGCATATTTTTCATAGATATACGGCTTGCAGTAAGATTTGCAACACAACCGTTATCAAACTCAAGCCTTGCATTAGCAATATCAGGAGTATCGCTGACCACAGGTACACCACTTGCACTTATCTTTTTAACATTAGAATGAACAATGCTAAGAACAATGTCAATATCGTGAATCATAAGATCGAGTACAACAGGAACATCAGTTCCCCGTGGATTAAACATTGCCAGTCTGTGCGTTTCAATAAAAAGAGGTTGTCCGAGATAAGGCCTGACTGCTATAAAAGCCGGATTGAACCTTTCAACATGCCCTACCTGAACTTTCACATCAGCTTCCATAGCAAGGTCAATAAGTTGCCTGGCTTCCTCAGGTGTTGCCACCACAGGCTTTTCGATAAAAACATGCTTGGAACTCTTCAAAGCCTGAACAGCACAATCAAAATGAGAAATAGTAGGTGTCACAATATCTACTACATCACAGAGATCAATAACCTCCTGAATATCAGAGAGACGACGAACACCATATTCCTTTTCAACGGTAGCAGATATTTTTTCGTCCGGGTCATAAAACCCTACAAGCTGATATGCATCCGAATCATTAATGCACTTAATGTGAATTTTGCCGAGATGACCGGCACCCAAAACGCCAATTTTTAACATATCTTTAATAATTTTTGCAAATGTAATTTTTTTTGGCAAATTTATGCTTCGATTTGTTATTTTCGCAATATTTTCAGGGTAGTTATAAACCGGTGATATTTATTAATAAATGATTGACACATACAGAACAAAAGGATTACGAAAGCAGCTCGTCAAAATTTTGCAAAAAAAGGGCATAAAAGATGAGGCTGTGCTCAATGCTATTCTTGCTGTTCCACGTCATCTTTTTATGGAATCATCCTTTTTGGAATTTGCTTATGCAGACAAACCATTCCCAATAGGCTCCGGGCAAACAATCTCCCAGCCATATACCGTTGCTTTTCAAACAGAATTATTAAAGGTCAAAAAAGGAGATAAAATTCTTGAAGTGGGTACCGGCTCGGGTTATCAGGCCAGCGTACTTATTGAAATGGGTGCAAAAGTCTATACAATTGAGAGGCAAAGAAAACTCTATATAAAGACAAAAGAGCTATTGCAAAAACTAAATTATCATCCTAAAAAAATGACTTTTGGCGATGGTTATAAAGGGCTTCCTGCGTATGCTCCTTTTGATAAAGTAATTGTAACGGCAGGAGCTCCGTATGTTCCCCAACCATTGTTGGAACAGCTCAAGCCAGGAGGCATCCTTGTGATACCGGTTGGTGAAGATGTTCAGAATATGAAAAGGATTATTAAAATGAATGACACCAAAATTATTGAAGAAGATCACGGATATTTTAGATTTGTACCTTTGCTAAATAATAAAGCAGAAGATTAGCCGTTTACAGATAATTATTTTACTTTTGCAAAAAAATTAACAAAATAAAAAACAGATGAAAAAATTAAATTATTTATTAGGATTAATGCTGATTACAGGTATGATTTTTACATCCTGTAGCAAAGATGATGATGAACCTCTACCTCCAGGAATACACTTTAAGGGAGAAGCAGGTTACACCTCTGCAGATGTAACAATTAATGAGAATAATACAATTAAAGTTGGTATTGTTGCATTATCAAATTCAACATCCGGTCAGAATATCACCAGTTTTAAATTAACTCTTACTTCAAACAATATACCTGACGTATTGGTTGATTCTGCTGTTAATACTGCTACTTATGATGCAGACTATTTAATTACTTTCCCTGATGAGGGAGAATATCGCTTATCAGCAAAAGTAACTGATAAAGACGGACAGTCAGCTGAAGTTGCGTTTAATGTTACGGTTAATGGTGTTGCTGGAATTATTGAATATACTGACAAAATTTTGGGCTCATACGACAGCAATACAGGTAGTTCATTTGCTTCTTTTGACGGTACGGTTTATTCATTAGCTGATGCTAAAGTAAACTCAGAGAAAGTTGATTTTCTCTATTTCTATGGAGGAACCAACCATGCAACCCTTGCTGCACCTGACGATGATGTAGCAGCAACTGTTTTTACTGGAGTTGACGGCCTGGACACCTGGACAACCAAAAACAATACCAGATTTGCCCATTCCACTCTTACAGGCAGCCAATTTAATGATATAACAACCAAGAGTCAGCTTATAACTATCGCTCAAGTAGCTAATCCTACTGCAACAAGGCTAAATAGTCTGCAGGTTGGTAATGTTCTGGCTTTCCTGACAGCAGGTGGAGATTACGGACTGCTCCGAGTTGATGCTATCGTTGAAGGAGCTGATGGAACAATTACCATTTCGGTTAAGACTCCTGAATAGATCAACAAGCAAAATGATAAAAAAGAGATGCAAATGCGTCTCTTTTTTTTTGAACAAAAATTTAAATGCTTCGTATAGCTTTGATAACAAAAGTAAAAATAAGATAAAATTAAACTATTTACAATGAAAAAACTAATCTATCTCCTTTCTACACTTACTATAGCAGGCCTTTTGTTTTACTCTTGCAGTAAAGATTCCGATGAGCCACAACCTCCAACATTTAGTTTCAAGACAGGTGTAAATGCCGAAACCGGAATGAATTATATAAACGGAGATACAACTCTACCAACAAACAGCCTCTTTATGGTCGGATTCAATGCAGGGTCAAATTCGGGAAAAGATTTTAATAACTTCAAAGCACTACGCAGATTTGAAGGCGGACAGGAAAATATTGTAATTGATTCTGTTATTAGCGGAACATCTTTTAATGCAAACATAATTCTGGAGGCTAATAATCAAGAGGGTATGGAAGACTGGAGATTTGTAGTAACCGACAATAACGGTAATTCGAGTCAACTGGCTTTTACACTTACCACTTTCATTGTAACCAGCGACATGGTACATTTTACACAAATTCTCCTTGGCTCTAGTGATTCTCTGGCACCAAACGGATTTATTTCTACAGCAACTGGGGACACATTCAGTTTTATCGATGCAACAGATAGTGCATCAATAATTGACTGGGTGTATATTGATGCCGGAAACTACAAGCATACTATTTTAGCTCCGGATGATCCGATAACTGACGATTATTATCCCGGAATAGTTGACTGGACTGTTAGAAATTCTACTAAATTTTCTTGTCCGGGACTATCATCTGCCCAGTTTGACGCAGTTGACAACGGAACCCAGCTTGTTGTTTATGCTCAGGGATCAAACTTAACCAGACTCAGTGAAACAGAGATGGGATCATTTAATATTGGTGATGTTTTTGCCTTTGTAACTGATGTAGCAAATGGCTCCAGAAGCGGTATTATCAAAGTAACAGAAGTTAATAAGAATTTTACCAATCCCGGATTAAGCACAATAACAATTGAAATAAAAGTTCAGGAATAGGATTTCTTTCTAAAGATAATTAAAAAAGGAGCATCATCAGATGCTCCTTTTTTAATTAGACTTTATCCAAAGCCTGCTTCAGATCATTTATAATATCATCCACATCTTCAATTCCAATGGAAAGTCTAACAAGACCACCAGTAATGCCCGCTTCCAGTTTCTTTTCCTGTGGTATTTTTGAATGAGTCATTGAAGCGGGGTGCTGAATTAAAGTTTCGATACCTCCCAACGAAACAGCAAGCAGAGCCATCTGAACATTATCCATAACTGTTTTTCCGGCTTTAAGTCCGCCTTTAACTTCAAAGCTGATCATTGCTCCGGGGCCACTCATCTGCATTTTAGCCAGTTCATACTGTGGATGAGATTTGAGGCCCGGGTATTTCACCCATTCTACTTTTGGATGCTGCTCAAGATAATCTGCAACTTTAATAGCGTTTTCCTGAGCCCTGTCAATTCTTATTGCAAGTGTTTTTAATCCTCTTCTTGTTAAAAACGCCTGATGCGGATCCATATTACACCCCACGTTCATCATTACGCTTCTGAGCATTTTATATTGCTCTTCCGTTTTTGTTACTATCATACCAGCAACAATATCGGCATGGCCATTAATAAACTTCGTCATTGAGTGCAAAACAATATCGGCACCAAGATCAAGAGGCTTTTGCAGATAAGGGCTGCAAAAAGTATTATCAACGCAGACAGGAATACCTTTTTCATGTGCTATTTTACTGATAGCTTTTATGTCGGATATTCCAATTGTTGGGTTAGCCGGTGTTTCAAGGTAGATAAGTTTTGTGTTAGGTCTGATTGCATTTATTACATTATTTATATCAGTTGCATCCACAAAAGAGGACTCAACATTGAATTTCGGATACAGAGTTTCCATAACCACACGCGAAGGACCATAAACCGCATTATGGCTGATGATATGTTCACCGGCTCCAAGAAATCCAAGATAAACGGTATTAACAGCAGCCATTCCTGAAGATGTAGCAATGCCACCAAATCCGTTTTCCAGCTCAGCAACTGTTTTTTCAAGGTCTTCTATCGTTGGATTACCCAGCCTTGTATAAATGTAACCATCATCCTCACCCGAAAAACATCTTGCTCCATGATCGGCATTTTTAAATGAGAAAGTTGAAGTTTGATAGATAGGAGTTACTGCACTTCCAAGACTATCATGGAAATCTCCTCCGTGAATTAATTTTGAATTAAAACCTGATTTTTCTGTTTTCATGTTATATTTTGTTTAGTTTCTTACATTTAAAACCGCAAAAATATGCAGATAAATTAAATATAAAAATATATTGGTGTCTAAATTAGAAATAAATAATAAATAGTTGCAATTCTTTGCAAGAAATATGGATTTTAGGTGATCAGAAAGTGAATTTTGAGGCTATAATTATATACAAAAAAAACAATTGAGTTCTCCAAGCTTTTTTTAATAACTATTTGTTAATAAAATCATTGATTTTTAGGACTTTTCATGTCTTCTGTTTCAATTAATTTGAGTACTTTTGTGCATGAATTAAATTTAAACATAACAGATTGATTTTATGACTACTGAAGAAAAAAATTCAATTAACGCAGAAAATTACAGCGCTAATAATATTCAGGTACTCGAAGGGCTGGAAGCCGTTCGAAAAAGACCTGCTATGTACATTGGAGATTTAAGTACCAGAGGACTTCATCATTTAGTTTATGAGGTTATTGATAATTCAATTGACGAATCCCTTGCAGGATATTGCGACCTCATCGAAGTATTTATCCATGAGGACAATTCCATAACTGTAACAGATAATGGAAGAGGAATTCCGACCGGAATACATGAAAAGGAAAACAGATCAGCTCTTGAGGTTGTTATGACTGTATTGCATGCCGGGGGTAAATTCGACAAAGGATCCTACAAAGTATCAGGCGGATTACACGGTGTGGGTGTCTCCTGTGTAAATGCTCTGTCGAACAAGCTTGTTGCGACAATTTATCGCGAGGGAAAAATCTTTAAACAAGAATATCAAAAAGGGAAACCTCAGTACGATGTTAAAGTTGTTGGCGAATCACAAAAAACAGGAACTGAAGTCACATTCATCCCGGATGATACGATTTTCACCGTGACTGCTTATGACTATGATATTTTAGCTTCAAGGCTTCGCGAGCTTGCTTTTCTGAATAAGGGAATAACGCTTACTCTTACTGACGAACGTTAT
>JAUVIX010000236.1 GCA_030592565.1 Chlorobiota bacterium | reverse complement strand
CAATGCTCAATGAATCGTTAAGAGATATTAGACAATGAACATGGTCGAGGTATCCGATGATAAAATCAAGATAAATATTCTTCTTTTTAGCATTCTCCTGAATATGCCTGAAGACATCAAACCTAATGTTCTTGGATAGAAACGGTACCCGATTTTTTGTTGACCATATATAATGGACATAGACTTTTATGTATGACATAATGTTTTGGTTTTTGGTTTTTTTGGTAAACTAAGTACTCTATTGGAAGATTAACCATTTGGGTGATTGTTAATATTTAACCAAAGGTACTGTTTTTCATGGTTTATTTGATTTCTGATAATCCTAATGAATAATCAGGGTTGAATATCAATAACCACTCGTTTTTAGCCCTCGTAAGAATACCGAACAGATCGTATAATTTAAATTTTGTGTTTTAAAGTTTGAGTTTTACCTCTATTATCTCCTCCAGTTATCAATAGCAATATACCAGCTTTTCTTGTGTGACGGAGAGCGGCTGAGTGAGTAATCATTTTCTGTAAATGGATTATCAACCTTGTAAAAATAGAAGACTATTGAGAGCGGGTTACCGGCTTTTCCATAGATCCATTTCTCCTCATCATCTTTTCTGTAAACTTCAGTTGGCGGGCCATAAATAATATAAAGGAGACCTCTGTCAGTCTTCCAGCCCTCTACAAATGATGAAAAAATTTTATTTGAATATTGCACTCTTGAATAATATTTTTTGATCATATTTTTCGCACGCTCCGGTTGATTGGAAGATCGTTCAAGCCAAAAGCTGTCAATGGCTGTTTTGTAATCGGCATACGAAAGCAATTTGTCATATTCTTTTGAAGTTGTCAGGTAGCGCAAAGGCGCAATGGCAGAAGCAGGGGTTGCAATTTCAGGGAAACCATTATCAAAGTTGAATAATGTCAGTCCAGCGGGTTTGGTAAGATCGGGCTGTATATGATATATTCCTTTGTAAGGCAGTTCCAGCAAAGGTGAGTACCCTTGTGTCAGATATGTTGATAAAATACTGTCGGGTTTAAACGTATAGGTAATATCCTTGACATTTGCAAAAGGTGGCTTCGCAATAGGGAAAGTCTGATCATAGTATCTGATGTAAAGTTTATGAACAGAGGTGTCGTTATACAAAATATGAAAATACTGACCGGGTAAAATAAAATTGTTGAAAACCGGATAACCGTCATTGTCAGTTACCAAAAAATACTGCCTGCTGTTTTTATTGCTTTTACTAAAATCAAACAAACGAAATATTTCATTATCTTGAGTGATGTTAAGGTCGGTTACTATTATTTTAAGAATATAATTGCCTGGGAATTGGGCTTTTACTTCAAAGTCAACTATCATTTCCAATCCCTTGCCGTAGCTGGATGTGTCGGTAACATTAACTGTTGCAGAATCCAATACTGCCGAGGATTCGTATGACTCATACAGTTCATAACGCAACTGTATGGTAGCATGGATGACAGAGTTATCCTGATTGGCCAAAAACCTGAAATCATCTGGGTTGATACTAACATAAACCTGGGAAATGGAATCCGATTTATGGTAAATAACAGCCTGAAGAGATGAAAAATTATATTCATCGTATAATTGAGCAAGGTTAGTCTTACTAAGCTTTTTTGCATAAGCAGTACCTGCGACATTAAACAGAGACAGCTGTAAAATCCATAAAAAGATTTGTAATTTCATTATTTTCAATTATTGTCGTCCTGAGGGAAGTCTAAGGACTCCTCCTCAATAAATTTATTCGGCAGCGATTTAGTCGCCTTAGCACCCAGTTTTTTCAGCTTCT
Organism: Chlorobiota bacterium; assembly: GCA_030592565.1. GTDB lineage: Bacteria > Bacteroidota > Bacteroidia > Bacteroidales > JAADJA01 > JAADJA01. Next base: position 4,412 of record JAUVIX010000236.1, on the reverse strand, counting down.
CAACATGTCCAATCAGATTACCTTTGCCTCCGGTAAGCTTACCATGAGCATCATTATAGGTTTTCCTTACAGTATTTAACTGATTTCCCAGTTTTTCCATATCTGTTACCAATCCGTGAAACTTATCATAAAGTGCTCCACCCTGTTTTGCGATCTCAAGTGCGTTACGGGTTTGTTTTTCGTGCTTCCAGATAGAAGAGATAGTTCGCAAAGTCGCAAGCAGTGTTGTTGGACTAACAATGACTATCTTCTTATCCCAGGCAAAACCAAAAAGACTGTTATCAGTCTGGATGGCAGTACTGAATGCAGATTCAAGAGGCATAAACATAAGTACGAAGTCGGGAGTGTCAAACATTTCAGCATTTTGATAACTTTTCTCGCTTAGCTCTTTTACATGATTTTTAATGGAAGTGATGTGTTGTTTCAGAAATTTCTCCTTTGAGCTGTCATCATCATCAGAGTTAACAAACGCTTCATAGGCTGTAAGAGAAACTTTCGAATCGATTATAATATGTTTGTTGTCTGGAAGTTTTACAACCACATCAGGCCTGATAATGTTACCTTCATTGTTTCGTGTTGATGTCTGGGTTTCATATTCTGCACCCTCAACAAGCCCTGAACGCTCCAGAACTCGTGAAAGGACAAGTTCTCCCCAGTTTCCCTGCTTTTTAGTATCCGATTTGAGTGCTCTTGTAAGATTGTTTGCTTCCTCGCTTATCTTATAATTAATTTCATACAGCTTTTTAAGTTCGGCTTTCAGGTCGGTCTGGTCTTTAAGGCCTTTTTGATAGGTATCTTCTACCTTTTTTTCAAAATTCTGAATTTTCTCTTTTAAAGGCATTAAAATATCGCCAATTTTTTTTTCATTGACAGAAGTAAATTCTTGTGAATTTTGCTTCAGAATTTTGTTTGCAATATTCTCAAACTCAGTTGTGAACTTCTTTTGCAATTCCTCCATCTCCCTCTTTTGGGTATCAAGTTTTTCCAGAAGATTACGATATTCAACTTCTGCTTTTGCGATCCTGTTCCCCATTTGCTCACTTTTCTGTCTTTCGGTTTCCAGTTCTGTCTCAAGCTTATTATTGTTTTTTTGTGAGTCGGAATATTTCTCGGCAAGAATACTTTTCTCCTTATCCAGAGCATTTATCTCCTCTGCTTTTTGTTTTTCAAGTGTGATAAGTTTTGTTCTTATATCCCCGGTTATAGAAGTGATTTTGCTCTTCATATAAAAGTAGATGATAAGTCCACCGATAATGATGCCGGATATTAAATATACAATCTCCATTGGCCTGCTGTATTGAGTTTTTAATTACAAAATATTCAAATTGCTTTTAAACCGTAAAATTAAGCAATAATTATGCCTGCATTAGAAATTTTCTTAATTTTACAAGATGTTTGGTAAATAGCATTATGAAACCTTTATTTTATAAGCTGATATTTTCTTGTATTGCGATTTTTTTTGCATCAGGGACGCTGACAGCTCAAGAGTTAACAATGCCATCACCCCTGGGAGGCAAAAGACTGTTGAAAGAATTCATCAAGGAGGAAATGGTTTATCCTGAAAAAGCATTGAAGGATAAGACCGAGGGTACTGTTGTTTTTTCGTTGGTGATTAACTCTGATGGTAGTGCTTCCGATCTTAAAATCACGCAATCAGTATCTCTCGAAATTGATAGTGAGGCATTACGAATCTTCAGGAAGATTCTATGGAATCCGGCAACAAAGATTGGGAAACCTGTAAATTATGTTACCTTTTTTGAAATAAAATTTAATATAAAGAGATACAACAAGGTATGTAAATCAAGGGGCTATACAAAGATAAGATATCCGTATGAACCTGTTGATAAAAGTGACAAGATATATTTAATTTCAGAAATTACACGATCGCCGACACCGGTTTTTTGCAGCAAGAACTATAATTTTAGCGCATTTATTTCCAATAATCTAAAATATCCAGAAGCTGCATTTAAGCAAGCTGGGTCTGGTGTTGTAAAGCTTAAGTTTGTGGTTGAGCCCAGTGGCCGGATATCAAATATAACAACTGAAAAAGTGTTGGGTGCGGGCTGTACTGAGGAAGCTATAAGAGTTGTAAAACTAATGCACTGGAATCCGGGTATATACGATAGTATGGCAGTACGTACATTTATGACTTTGGAGATAACCTTTAATGTTGCCGACAAAACCGTAAAAGGCAAGATACCTACTCCCGGGCAGGTTTATTGATGTTATACTAAGCCGACATAGAATTTTGTAAGATAAAATATTCTATCGCGGCTTAGTATATTTATAAGCGTGGAGGCTTGCTGGATATATTGTAGAAAATATTTCATTTACCTGCGATCAAATTCTACAATTTCCAGGTCTTTTATCTGTTTCCCATCAATGGTGAAGCGCACAAAAGTTATAACTTGATGCAGTCCGGATTTGCCTGCAGCTCCGGGATTTATATGAAGTAGTTGATATTTATTGTCATACATAACTTTCAGGATGTGTGAGTGGCCTGAGATAAAAAGCTCCGGTTTTTCTTTTACAATTAAGTTCCTTATCAAAGGTTGATATCTGCCTGGATAGCCACCTATATGAGTCATCAGGACTTTAACACCTTCACATCTGAAAATTTGAAATTCAGGATAAACAACACGTACCTGATGTGAATCAATGTTCCCGTACACAGCCCGTAACGGTTTATAAGCTGCAAGTTTATAAGCAGTTTCAATATTCCCGATATCCCCGGCATGCCAAATTTCATCACACTCCTTAAAGGAATTAAATAATCCGGGATGAATAAAAGTGTGAGTGTCTGAAATTAATCCAATTCTTTTCATCGTCAGCTCTACTCTAATATCTCTACCTGAGCCTGTCGGCAGATCTTATAAGCTTCTCATCTTTTTGGATAAATATATTTGCAAGGAAAAGAGATACAATGGAAACTAACGGCAGATATGCCCCAAAATCATAAGTGACGACTGAGCCGGCCTGATCTAGCATCCACTGAGGATAACCAAACAGTATCCCGACGACAAGAATTATTATCAGTAGGATGTTGAACCTGTTAAGTCTCATTTGTAAAACCCTGTTTTTAAATTTGAAGATCGTGATCCCGATAAGTATAATTATCACCGAATTCATAATGGCAAGAGGCATTGCTATCATCCTGCTCATATCCATACTGCTATCAGGGGTCATATTTTTCATCTCAGTTAAGTATAGTTTATAATAGCTCAAATCTGAAATGAAAATGGCAAGAGGAGTAAAAAACAAAACTATCTGTACTACAATTACGAATAGTAAAAAAATTGTCTGGACTCTTTGAATCATAACTTTAATATTTATCTGTATCGAAAAATAAATTTATTGGAGGCAAAGATAGAAATCATTTGTTATTTATCCGAAATTTGTTTTTTCAACTTTCTTTCTTTTTTTCTGATCTCCTTTTCTTCTTCTGTTTTTTTCTTAAAAAGGTCGCTAAATTTATAGAACTCTTTTGTGTATGAAAGACCTATGCCTTGGGTGTATAAAGAATAGTTTTGATAAAGCAGGTTGTTATTAGACCTGTTAAAGGCAAATGCTCGCCAACGGCCGTCATCGGTTAACTTTACAGCAACATCAACCTCCCCGACAATATCGTTTGTATTTCTGGTGTCGTCTTTACCCCTTACACCAACATTCCCGCTAATTGAAACCCTGTTGTCAAAAAGCTGTGTTGACAAAGCAACACCTACTTCCTGAGCAAAGTTGTTATCTCCGGGTTTGTAGTTGACGCCAATATCAAAATCGTCACTAATTCTGGATAATATATTATTTAACTGATTTGTAAGTAGCGATATTGAATTAAAACTTAGAGAACCGGAATAGCCTGAAGAATAATAAAAGCTATTCATTACTAAAAGAGAAAGGACCTGCTGGCTCATCATAGCCTGGTCGGTGGTGTCCAGCCTGGAGTAAATGTAATTTTTATCAGTTTCTTTAAGATAGGGGAAATCTATTGAAAACGATATAGTAGGATTCAGAAGTTTACCTCTCATATGTATAATACATTCAACATCAACTCTTGTTGCTGAGTCTTGAGGAGGTCCGTACTCACCAAGTTTTGTTTTTACTTTATAAGCAGCTGATATATTTACATTCGCATCATATGGGTCGCCACCCCAATCTATACTGCTTCCTCCCAGTATTTCAAAATCACGATTAATTATACTTTGAAGAGTCAGAAAAAATGACCCTCTTTCAATAATATATTTCCCTGCCATTGTAAACTTATCAGGAGGTGTTAATGTCATTTCCACAGTCCCGTTTCCCCGGCCCCTAAGGTTTCCCATTTGTGCAGGTAAAAACAACTGAAGATTTGCGTCATAATTTAGGTTAAGCTTTAAGTCCATACTTAACCCTTTCACTTTAGTATTAAACTCACT
>JAUVIX010000276.1 GCA_030592565.1 Chlorobiota bacterium | reverse complement strand
GAACCTATTTAAAAATCAAAATACTCTCAATCAACAAATTACACTCCTAACAGAAATCTAAAAAACGAAATTACAGTTTACCGATTCACAACCTGACAAGTAAGCTATATTTCAATCATATCCAACCATTGCTCTAAAAGTGGCACAAGTTACACTTTTTTTAAATATATGCAAGGAAGTTTTTACTAAAAATATTTCAACAAAAATAAAAGATTTTTTAGAAAAATCAACCATTAATCAGTAATCGGTATAAAAAAATAAGTTAACGGTGATAAAAACAATTAATAATGAGAAATTTGAACAATATTTTTATTTTTCCTATTATTGCTATTTATAATCATTCTTTAGAAGAAAATATTGAGTTGCAAAAAATAAAAAAGTTCATATTTTCACGAAAACAGATGTAAATTACCACCATACTTGTTTACCATTTTCATCCATTGTAAATATACGCTCTTCTTTTCTGGAATTATCTGCAACAAGCCAGTAGATTGCACCTGTTGGAACACTATTAAAAACTATTGGCCCATTACCTGCTTTTTTTTTACCAGCCTCAACCCATTTATTATTCCAATAATATAAAGTATAACTTTGTCCATTTTCAAAAAATGCTTCCTCGAAGGTATCAGTTGCATCTTTTGTTACTTTTCTGGTTGTGGAAACCAATTTCAAAGTAACCATCTTTTCTAAATCAGGTCTTTTGTATTCAACTTTCCCTGAATCAGTAAGGACAAAGGCATTGCCGGCAGGAATAATAGAGCCGTCATAGTAAAAGGCAGGAATGTAAGCTACTCCCATTCCGACTTCACGAAATGAGACCTTTTGACTATAAACCCTTCCAAAATCAATTGCTTTCCACTCTCCCGAGTTAAATACGCAGATATAAGCATATTTTGTGCTGTCGGGAAGCTCTTCATTTAGCTTTATCTTCACTCTTTTAACCTGAACATAATCAGATGTTACATCTTTAATATTACTACTCTTAAGATATGGAGGGGCTTTTTCCCATTTATCCTTTCTCTCGGCGAGGCTGTTTTGTTGTACGGCAAACGTCTTTCTGTAAACCTTGGCAAGTTTCCCGCCCAATTTATATTCTCCCGGATTAGACTCTCCACCCATAAATATTATTACACTGTCCTTTTTATTTAATGTAGCGTTCCAGGCATGATTGTTTCCTGAATTTGCCCAGTAAGGTGTAAAATCGCTCATAACCGGAACACCGTTTGCCCGCATAGCAAAGATTGCCAAATTAGTCATATCTTCACACCGGCCGGCTTTACTCTCAAGCATCTCCATAATTCCCTGGTCTGTTGGATGACGGTAATAGATAGGATCGAACCTAAACCACGATTTTATGGAATTATTGATAATGGTTGCAGCCTCCAAAGGGTCAGTAGGATCGGTCAGCGAATCTTTCACCCAACTAAATTGATTGACAAAATAAGCTCTCCATTCATCAAGAGGCTCACTACTACCCCTGTATGGCAATACATACTCACAAAACTGATCGAAACTTAATCTTTTCGCCCAGGGGTTGTTATTCCAGGCTTCAAAAGCAAGATAAATATTTTCAATCAGGTAGTCAGCTGTTATTACACTGTAATCCTTAATTATAGTATCTACTTTATTATGTATATCCCCTATTTTTGATTCTACAGAATCCCAACCAGCTACCATATGCTTATAATCAGGATAATTCAAAACATCAAAATCAACTTCTTTTCCAGCTGTATCGACAAGCAAATACTTGATGTAACTATGGCCTTCCATATTTCCAATCAGGAAATATGCAGCCTCCTCTTTTATAACTTCACCATTGTCTTTATAATGTTGGATTACCTTTTCAAGCTCAGCTCTGTTATCACCCGCAAGTTCCAGAACAGCCGTAACATCCTCGGGTTGTTTAAATTCGGGAGTACCACAAGCAGTCAGGACAAATATAAATAAAAGGAAATTAATATATTTCATCTGTGTAAAAGTTTAGAAACAAAAGTAGGTCAAAAAATTAACATAAAGTTAAGATTGGATTAAAACTCAATTAAGGTTGCTGCAATACCTTTGCTGCAAATTTAAAACTAACAATATGAAAAAGCATATTCTAACTCTGGCGTTTATAGCATTAATCGGATTTGCATTTGCTGATAAAGACGGCACAAAATCCAATCAATCAGAGAGTAGTCTGGCACAGACAATTTCTTTTTCGGGAAAAGTAGTCGATTTTAATTCTGGTGAAGTTTTAACAGGTGTAGAAGTTAAGTTGGAGGGAACCGATATAAAAACTTATACCGATTTTGATGGCAAATTTAAATTTAAAGATGTAAAACCCGGGCAGTACAACATTATAGCTTCATATATATCTTATGACAAGAGCCTGATAGAAAATTTTAAAGCTAAAAAAGGGAGCAATAAAATTGATATAAAGCTCCAATCTTCAAAATAAACATTTTTTAAACACAGACACAAGGTCCTGTCTGCAATGGGGCCCATCAGAAATGCTCACCAGTTGGGTGAACCGGATTAATATTTCCGCTCATTTTTCAAATTCCCATCCTTATCATACATTTTCCAAACTCCTGTTTTCTCACCCTCTTTATAGTGCATTTCATACAAAAGATTTCCTTCATCATCCCATATAAACCAATCTCCGTCCTTAAAATCACTTTTATAGTTAGCAATAGCCGTTTTTACACCCTTTTTATTCCAGATAATCCACAATCCGTCTTTTTCACCCTCTTTGTACGAACGCTGTTCTTGCTTACTACCACTATCAAAAAACAGGATCACAAAGCCATCTTCAACCCCGTTTTTTACATTTCGTTCAATTTTAGGGTTACCATTTTCATAATACTCAGTATCAGTGCCGGTATATAGCATACCCTTTTTGTAATAATGTCCATCTTTATATTCCAGATTTTGCGAATATCCCGCTGCCGTAGCTATTAGTAAAATATATAGTAATAATGTCCTTCTCTGATAATTCATATTTTATTTTTTAAATCGTTTTACAAATATATATATTTAATATTGACTGACGCTAAAAGTTATACGAAACACTTAGTTCATAGTATCTTCCGGTTGTATATTCATAATAAGGGTAATAAACACTTTTATATTTATATGACTCACTATAAACCGGATCTATGATATTCTCGATTTTAAAACCAAGAGAAAAATTCTCTCCAATCGTTTTTGATATATTAAAATCAAGTTTGGGAAAGGGATATTCATAAACTTCCGGCGTTCCGCCCTTGGTTACCAGGGATATTCTCTTTCCGATCATATTAAAAACAACATTTGCCATAAGCCCTGTCTTTGAATTGTCATAGCTCAAAATTCCGTTCACGATATATGGCGCTTGTCCGAAAAGAGGCCGTGTATCTGAGGCATTGGGGTCAAGAGCTCTTATCGAAACAAGCTCAAGAGAATCGATGGCAACAACAGACTTAATAAGAGAGAAATTCACTCCAAGACTGAAATCTTTTAAGAACCCGACAAAATCCAACTTTTTATTCAAGTCAAACTCAACTCCATAATTTTGGGCTGTACTCACATTTTGAAATGAAATTTCTGGGTTCACAGCAATGGGATTATCCACCATTTCTATCGGGGAATAAAAATTCTTATAAAAAAGACTGACCGAAACCACTTCTCCGGGTCTCATAAAATATTCCCATTTCACATCAAAATTATCAATAAGCGTCCTGACCAGATCAGGATTGCCAACTATTGTAGGAGCCACAGGACTAAAAGACGCAAAAGGTGCTATCTCTCTGAATGTAGGACGCGAAAGGGTTCGTGCATAAACAAGCCTCAGATTCATATTCCCGCCAACAGTATAGGTAAGATTAATAGAGGGTAAAATATCGTTATCATTCAATATGCCCTTTTCGATACCTTTTTTCTTACTTTCTGTCTCCATCTTATTGCCTTCATATCTAACACCAACAACAATTCTCAACTTTTCGGCCAATGCCATATCAACCATAACATAACCTCCAATAACACTTTGATATCCAAAATAGCTATTACGAAGGTCGGTAGCATTTTGCACATACAATCCGTAATTTTCTTTTGTAGCTGGATTATATGCCGGATTATATTGTCCGATGTTGCCGTCAGAAAGATAATCAGAGACGCTGCCATTATAATACTGCACCTGTGAATTATAGTCAATTTTACTTTCATCAAAATCTCTCATCTTATAATTGTATGATGCTCCGAATTTCAATTTCGATTTATCGCCGAGGAAGGAAAATGGAATTTCAAAATGTATCTTATTATCCAGATTCCTTTCATCCATCGTTCGGCTAAACCTTGAAGGCACTTTGTATTTCGAAGGATTAATTTCATACTGTGCATCACCGACGGCATCAGGGTAGAAGCTATTGGTAAAAAATCTAAGGTCGGGTTCTTTTTGTTTAGAAATGGCATATGACACTATCCAGTTTATCTTCATTTTAGCAACAGACTCCAAAAAATGTTCTCCCTTTAATTGGTTTGCCAGTATTGCCCTGTCCATAAAACCCAATTCACGGCTTTGAATAATCATTCCGATTTCATCACCGGCACGTTCTCCTATATTATAGATTGCTGTTTTTGTTCCGGAATGATTATATAAAAAAATATACCCCAACTTATTACTACTATTGAATTTAAGATTCATATTGACCAATGATCCCAACAATACTTCATTTTTTCCTTTTCGTTCGGTGAAATCCTGCTCTTCATTTAAAACTTCGGAATCTGCACTTGTTAATTTGTAAATCCCACGTCTTCCGTTATCAAAATAATTCAAATCATATTTATAAATAAGTCCGACATTAAAACCAAACTGCTTACCAAATAATTTTGTCTGGTTGCCGATTGAAAAAATATATTTTTGATTTAAAAACGAACTACCTTCGCTTGGCTCCATAATTTTGTTAAAGGATTTTGTATCGGCATCAAGTCCATCTCTGTCAGAGGGATATATTGGAATATCTTTAGATTCAACCGGAAAGTCACGTGTACCATCGTCATATCCTAACCAGTCTGTTTTTCCACCATCATAGGTTAAAAAATTGTTTCGCAAAGATGCCTGGGAATTGTACCCTATTGAGATTTTAAAATTAACTTTCAGTTTTTCAGGAAAGTCTTTTGTAACAATATTTATCAAGCCTCCTGTAAAAGTGTTCAAATCGGGGGTAAAGCTTTTATAAACAACCATATTTTCAATTGCATTTGTCGGGAAAATGTCCATTTGTACCGTATTACGTTCAGGGTCGAGTGATGGTAT
>JAUVIX010000113.1 GCA_030592565.1 Chlorobiota bacterium | reverse complement strand
CGGATTATGTTCAATTATTTTGGTGTAAAGGAAATTCTCATCCGAATAGGGATGCAGACCTGTCCAGGCTGTACCAACATCTCCAAAACCAACTAACTGGAAATTATTCAGAAAATCAGATTTTATAGGACGATTTGCAAAATATCTAAAAATGGGGAACCTCAATTCAGTATTAAAAACAGCAAAACTGTTCCCATTTCTTATATTTTGAGGAAACCCGCGCAAATTGGTTGCCAGGGATTGATAGGCATAATTCTGAGAATAATCAATCGGTGTTGTTAGGTTAAATTTTGGAAAAAGCCAGTTATCAACACCACCCATATAATAAATGAGCTTATTATTTCCGAAAGATGTACTTATGGCAAAACGGTTAGCCCAAATCAATGTCCGGTGTATCCGTTGATAATTTCTAAAATCAAAACCCAGAACAACAAGGTTATTAGCCTGCCTGTCAACTAACTGGTAATACTCTCCGAAAACTTTATAGCGTGTTCCCTGATATAAATTCAATCCCAGATTTTTTGTATTGTCAAACACAAACTCTCCCTTTACTCCCACCCAGTTCCTGTACTGGTTTGGTCTTGACAGATTGAATATATCAGTTGACAGATAAACGCCCATATCAATTCTGTACGACACAGATCCTTTCACAGCGGCAACTCTGCTAAAAGGCCCGGTAACCTTATAAAACAGTTCGTGAGAATATATCCTAAACACTTCCCACCCGTTATAATTCTCAAAGGAATTTCTGTGAAAAACAATCTCCTGATCAAGTCTTTTTTTTAGATTAGTATAACTAAACAGATACTCATTATTAATCAGATTCAGATTCAATCGCACACCACCGGTAATCCTGTAATCCTCCATAAGATCCATAACTCCGATTTTCAATAGAGCATTGAACCCTGGATTCAGATAGATAGGAGATGTGCCGCCGGAAAAAGGCTGATACATTTGATTAAGATATGAGAAATCAATCTGAGTAACTATCTGACTAAGGAAATATTCGACATTGTAGTTCAACCTTTTTGTCGGCTCTTCCTGATCCCCAAGGTGCTGTCCGGGAAGTGCAACTTTGATATTTCCACCGGTATAATCAATTGCATCCTTATCTACATATCCCTGTTTATCAAACTGATAATTATTAATATCAAATCCTGAAGAAGTAGTATCAGACTTCTGAATCTCCTTCATTGCCTCACTAAGTTTAACAGTATGAAAGCCACGCTTCTTTGTCTTTCCGGGCATAATACTACCTGCTTCTCCAGAGTCATCCCTTTCTCCCGAAATATTTATCAGCTGATCCATAAACACAGTTTTATTAAGACTCACAGGCTTTAAGTCTTCCGGGGGTAACTGATCAAGAATCTGAATATTGAATTTTTTGTCTTTATAGATAATCTGACCATATTTATAGATTCCGGGAACTACATCCTGATCAATTATACTTCTTGAATAATCAGTAATGGGAAAATATTTTGTGAAATGGCGAAAGTGAGTCGTAGTATCAACAAAGCTGATTGTGCTGTCGAATTGCCCGATATATCTATTATAGATACCATTTTCGTCACTCAGGAAAGTTATGTATCCGGCATCATACTCCATTGCTTTTATTTCATTGGCAAGTGGAGTTTTTGTCACCCTGCGCAAAATATTACCTTTCCCTTTAAGATTATATAGAAAAAGATCATAGCGCTTCTGTGTCTTTCCCGGCTTATATTTTTTTTCAAACCTGATAGTGTCATTATACCTGTTGGAACTCCAGATTATTTCGGTTGAATTTTTAATAAATCTCGGATAGAGGTCATCATAATAATCCTTTGTAATCTGCCTGAATGAATTTGATGCAATGTTATATATAAAAATATCAGAATTGCCCCTCTGTACAGCCGACATAACAAAGTCGCTTCCCTCGTCGGAATAAGAAAAATCAAGCACTTTTTCAAACTGATACAGAATCACACTTTCAAATTTCTTTTCACCGGGGTAATAGAAATTGAGATAGGTTTCACCCTTTTTTTCAACAATTATTGAGAGCACACTACTCATAGGATGCCAGGCAAGCAAAGGATATGAATGGTCAATCTTTTCATCGAGCCTGAATCCAGCTTTCATAATTTTTTTCACCTTTCCGGTTTGCAGATTCTTCAGAAAAACTTTGTATTGTCCGAACTGATTTGTTGTATAGGCTGCATATTTCCCATCAGGGCTAAGACGCAACTTACTATAAACAGTATTTGACTTTACCTTTTTCAAAATAGATTCATCAGGGATCTCACCCCCGGCTTCAGTCAATGAATATCGGGCTTTATAATATGCAGTAGCATCATTTAAAAGGTCAGAAAACGATTTTCCTAAAACATACAGGAATCCACTTTCAAGACGTCGGCTAACCTTCGCCATATAGATAATATTAGAGATAGTAGAACTTCCGTACTTTTCTGAAATAAAATACCAGAAAGAATGCCCGGCAACAGTTGCCTGTTCTCCTGTAAGTTGATTGAATTTCGCAAACTCACCTGACAACATACCATCTTTCACACGATTATCAATGTCTGTATTCCAATCTTCAGAAATATAGGATACAAGCCCGTTCATATACCAATCGGGAAAAGGAAAAAGAGAGGTGTTCTTGATTTGGGCACCAACAGAACTTCCATAAAGTAATTGGTTAACAATAATTTGTGCTAATCCTGATTTTATCTGCCTGTCAAAATCCTTATGATCTCCATCAAAATAGAGCAATATTTTTTTCCCGATTATCTGAGTTACCCCGCCTGTATTATATGATTCGTCTTCAATAAGTCCGATATTACTTTGATTCAAATCACTGTACGTATTAAATATAATAAACTGCATCTTATCATCAATGCCTGTATCAAGCTTGTCTTCAATTTCACCCAGGTTCTCCTTCACGTATTTGGCAGTATAAATAGCGAGTTCCTTACCTCCGAGATAGAAATAAATATCGTGATTTTCAAGCTTATAATATGTCCAGAAAAATTCTTTATACTGCACTCTGTTTTTCCCGAAACTCATCTGAGAGCCATTATAAAACTGGGAATACGAGTTGAAAGGAAGGATAAAAAAGAGGGATAGGAGGAGTAAACTCCCTATAATAAGACTACCCATTCTTTTATTGTAAACCTTATCCATATACATTCAAAAAATACAGCCTGCTAAAATAACAAGATTTTTTGATTCCTATTATAAGGAATTGAATAAAATTTTGAATTGAGGCCTCTATAACCAACTAATCTCTCAATGAAGTATTAGCTTTATATTGTTTAAAATCCCTTGGAAAATCACTGAAATAACTATCAATTTCATGCCTTCAAAGTTACAGAATATTTTTTTTAAACTTTTAACTTATATTAGTCCAGCTTTAAAACAGCCATAAACGCTTGCTGAGGTACTTCCACATTTCCTACCTGTCGCATACGCTTTTTACCCTTTTTCTGTTTTTCGAGAAGTTTTCGTTTCCGTGTAATGTCGCCACCGTAACATTTTGCAGTAACATCTTTCCTTACAGCTTTAACCGTCTCTCTGGAAATAATCTTTGTACCTATTGCTCCCTGTATAGCAATGTCGAACTGCTGGCGGGGAATAAGCTCTTTTAGTTTTTCACACATTCTTCGTCCAAAACTGTAAGCGTGATCAACATGGATCAAGGTGGAAAGGGCATCGACCTTCTCACTATTTAATAAAATATCCAGTTTAATAAGCTTAGCTGGTTTAAACCCTGTTTGATAATAATCGAAAGAGGCATACCCTTTTGAGATACTCTTGAGTCTGTCGTAGAAATCAAAAACAATCTCGCTCAACGGCATTTCAAAGGTTATCTCAACACGGTCGGTGCCAATATAGATCTGATTAGTCAATGTTCCTCTTTTATCAATACAAAGCTTCATAATTGACCCGATATACTCCGATTTAGTGATAATCTGGGCTTTTATATATGGCTCTTCAATATGATCAATATATTTCTGCTCCGGCATTCCCGAAGGATTATGTACCTCAATCTTTTCTCCCTTTGACTTATATACAATAAATGACACGTTAGGAACAGTCGTTATAACATCCATATCAAACTCACGGTCAAGCCTCTCCTGAACAATCTCCATATGCAGTAATCCTAGAAAACCACATCTGAAGCCAAATCCGAGAGCAGCAGAAGACTCCGGCACAAAAGTCAAAGAGGCATCATTAAGTTGCAGTTTTTCGAGGGAAGCCCTCAAATCCTCGTATTCATCAGCGTCAATGGGATAAATACCGGCAAATACCATCGGCTTAACATCTTCAAAGCCTTCGATTGTATTATCACAGGGATTAGAGACCTGAGTAATTGTATCCCCTACTTTTACCTCTTTTGATGTTTTTATTCCTGATATAATATATCCCACATCCCCAGCACTAAGTTCTTTGCGGGGTTGCATCTCCAGCTTCAGAACTCCTATTTCATCAGCATTATATTCCTTACCTGTATTTACAAACTTAACAAAATCGCCTTTCCTTATAGTTCCGTTCATAATCCTGAAATATGCAATTATCCCGCGATAAGAATTAAAAACGGAATCAAAAATCAATGCTTGTAAGGGAGCATCAGGGTCACCTTTTGGTGCCGGCACCTTTTTAATAATTTCCTCCAAAATACGGTCAACACCATATCCTGTCTTTCCGCTTGCTTCAATTATATCATCTCTGTTACAGCCTAACAGATCAACTATTTGGTCTTTAACCTCTTCGGGCATTGCCGCCTCAAGGTCCATTTTATTCAATACCGGAATAATCTCAAGGTCGTTTTCAATTGCAAGATAAAGGTTCGAGATTGTCTGAGCCTGAATACCCTGTGACGCATCAACAATCAGCAGAGCACCCTCACAGGCAGCAATTGACCTTGAAACCTCATAAGAAAAATCAACATGCCCGGGAGTATCAATCAGGTTGAGAATATAATTTTTGTCGTTATGCTCATATTCCATCTGTATGGCATGGCTCTTAATAGTAATTCCTCTTTCGCGTTCAATGTCCATATCATCAAGCACCTGCTCCTGCCTGTCACGATCCGTAACCGTTCCGGTAAATTCAAGTAAACGATCGGCAATCGTACTTTTGCCATGATCAATATGTGCTATTATGGAAAAGTTTCTAATATTTTTCATCGGTGCAAAAATAGGGAATATTAAGGACTTGACAAGGAGAAAAAAATGTTATGTGTTAGGGATTATGAGCAGCCTGTAAGATTTTGTGCAATACTTTGTCAAAAAAAGAAATATGATATTTAAAAAAAGTCTATTTTTGCTAAAAAAAGAAAATGTTTCAGGTTTTTATTATTACATCGTTTTTAATTCTATTGTCAGTACTAATACTTGGATTTAATGTTTTCTTTAACAAAAAAGGTAAATTTCCTGCGACACAAATCGGGCACAATAAAGCGATGAGAAAAAAAGGAATATATTGCCCGCGTACACTTGACACTCTTGACAGAAAAGCAGGTAATTCCTGCGATTATTTCATTATGACAAAAAAGATAAAAGAGCAGAGTGAGTGTATGGCAACTGTTAAGGGGTAAAAATTATTCATTTTAAAAAGATTTAATCGTTCTTTAAACATTTAACCTTTGTAATTGTTTTATTTACTAATAAATATTTGATTGTTTACCATTATTATTTAATCATTAAAAAACAGAGAACTATGAAAAAAGTAATCCTTCTTACAATCGTCTTGTTAAGCACTTCATTGGCTTACACACAGGTTGCCATTAATAAAGATGGCAGCGATCCCCTTCCAAACTCCATCCTGCACGTAAAAGGTAGCGGAGTAAATGCTATGTACATTGACTATTCTACCGGATATGTCGGTTTAAATAACATAATCCCCAGCTACAGGCTACATGTTTTGGAAACTGTTACAGATGCAAAGACTTATGGTTCGGTATTTGAAATAACAGGTGGAAGTACCAATAGTGCAAAATATGCCGGGGTTTACAGTTATATCAATGGCACAGGCGGAGTTAACAGAGCCTTTGAAGGCCTTTCATACGGTGCAAATACAAGTTCATATAACATTGGGTTAGCTGGTTTTGCTAAAAATGCAAAATACAATTATGGTATTCAGGGAATGGCAGATGAAGCCAATAGCATTAGCTTAGGTAATAACATTGGTGCAATAACTGAAGCTGATAATTGTGACTATATGAATATCGGGACATTTGCTATTGCACACGGTGCCGGTAGCTGGAACATGGGAATCTGGACAAAGGCATCCGAAGATAATGCAGGTCTTAATTACGGCATATACGCAAAAGCAGCAAACTCAGGACCTGGTTCAGGTGATTACTGGTCAGGCTATTTTGACGGAAAAATCAATGTTCAAGGTTCGATTTACCAGAATGGATCGGTTTTGCACGCAAAAAGTGTTGCTCCTCTTCTGAATGCTTCAGAAAAAGTAATGACATTCAAGCCTGTTTCAATAGTAAATGATAATAATGAAACATCTTATGCTTTTGATGCAGAAGCTATGAAAGAAAGCACTCCAGAATTGGTAAGAGAAGTAACAAGCCCTCCAGATCCAAAAGACGAAAAATCAGAAGCTGTGACAAGCACAAGTGTTAACATTTCAGCAATACTCCCTATCCTAACAAAAGCTTTACAGGAACTAAACGAAAAAGTTGAAAATCTTGAAAAAGAAAACAATGCTTTGAAAGCAGAGATCAACAAGCTCAAAGCAAATAAGTAATTCCGTTTATGAACGGACTTGAAAATTTATTTTGTTGATTTAAAAGCAAATATTATGAAAATATCAAGATTAATAAATACGGCAATATTCCTTCTGCTCATTTCTCAATTGAGTTTTGGACAGGGAATGAAAGTTAAGCCCGGTACAAATGTTATTATCAACACAAGTACCACTCTGAAGGTTGCCGGTGGAGGTGATCTGACCGTTCAGGACGATCAGACATATTCTCCCTCTCTTCTTGAAAGAGGCAGCCTAGCATTCGCAGGTGGCGGAGAGCTGGAGGTTCAACAATATATTGAAAAGAACCAATGGCACATTATTTCATCGCCTATGACAAGTCAGACCATCGCACCCTATACTGATATGTATATTTATTCGTATGACGAGACTACAAACTCGTTCCAGAATTTATATCAACTAACAGACCCGCTGAATGTTGGAGAAGGTTATTTTGCATGGCCTGTTGCAGGAAATTCTGATATTGTTAAATTCAATGGTACAGCCAACAAGTCGGATGTAAACGTAACGCTTTCTGTTACTCCATCAACGGATAATTCAGGATGGAACCTGATTGGTAATCCCTTCCCTTGTGTTGTTGACTGGAATGGAGATGCATCCTGGAATTTGAATTATGTTAGTTCAACATTATATCTGTATGATTATGCAGCCGGAAATTACAAAACCTGGAATTTCAATGGAAATATAGGAACAAATGGCAAAACCAATGGCTATATTGCTGCAACGCAGGGCTTTTGGGTAAGGACCAGCGATACATTAGGAAGTCAGTCTTCTTATAGTCTTACTATTCCCCAATCACAACGAGTTGCAAGCCCTTCCACAGAATTCTATAAAAATGGAAGTATTGAGGATAATATCTTAAGGCTTGCTGTGAATAATGATACATATTCTGATGAATGTATAATTGCATTTAATATGGAAGCTACAGATGGATTTGATAATGATTTTGACGCCTATAAACTCTTAACAAAAGTTCCGTCTCCAAAACTCTTTACGGTAAACGGAAACACAAAGCAGGCTGTTAATTTTATGGCATCTGCTGAAAATCATGAAACTGTCCCTGTTGGATTTTTTGCCGGAAATGATGATTCATTTACATTAATTGCAAGTGGAATGGATAATTTTCCTGCAGACCTTCCTGTTTATCTCGAAGATAAAAAAGATAAGGTTTTTCTAAATCTGAGGGAAAATGCTGAATACACATTCACCTCTACAATCTTTGACGATCAGGATAGATTTGTGATACACTTTGCAAGTCCGCTGGGCATAGACGACCCTTTTATGATTATGGAAAGCATCAGAATTTACAGTTGGCAGAATTCAGTGATCGTAGATGCTCCGTCAGGATTTTCAGGTACTATAGAGATTTATGACCTACCCGGAAAGATGATAGCATCATCACAAATTTTTGAAGGCAAAAACAATATTACAATTAATGCTGCAAAAGGATACTATGTAGCAAGAGTTGTTGGCGCTGACGGAATAAAAACACGTAAGGTTTATGTTCAATAGTTAAAATAACTGAGCATGCTAAAATGCCCGGATTTCAAATTGAAATCCGGGCATTTTTCTTATAATGAAAGTAATATTAAGCTAATGCCTTTTTACCCATAAATGTTTTCATAAATAAATCAATGAATACTCCAACGGCTCCACCAATCATCATAGCATCTGGTAGAATTCTAAACCACATCCAGCCTTCCATACCTTGAAGTGCTTCGCGGGTTCTCGTAAAATAGTAACCCATTTCGGCTGCTGCTCTTGTTTGTTCTAAACCAATTATCATAGTTGGTAAAGAAAACAGGAGAACTCCAATTGTTAAAGACCAGAAAGAGATTTTACTTAATTTATCATTCCAAATATAACCATTGGCTAGTGAATTTGCTCTTGATGTCATATATAAGAACGCAATTGAAACATATCCAAAAGCACCTAATAATGCAGTATGTCCGTGAGGCATAATTAAGTATGTACCGTGAGAATAGTAAGAGATAGTAGGTGTATTGATAACCATTCCAAAGATTCCTGCACCAACAAAGTTTAAAACAACTGAACCGGTAATCCACATAAATGGAGTAGTAAATTGATTCACTTCTCCACCTTCTGCACGTTTCTCTCTATAGTTTTTCCAGGCTTCAATAATCATTAAAGCCAGAGGTAATGGCTCCATTGCTGAAAAAATTCCACCAATAGCAATCCAGTACTCATCAAGTCCCTGCCACCAATAGTGATGTCCTACTCCTAAGGTACCGGCCAACATCATTAAAAACAGTTCGAAGAACATAATTCTTTCAGCAGTCTTCTGCGAAACAAGTCCAAGTGAAACACTAAAGAATGCAATAGTACCTGCTGCAAACAGTTCAAAAGTTAATTCTACCCATAAATGTATGACCCACCATCTATAATAATCATCAACAGTAAAGTTTGGCTGAATTTTATGCAATGGCATCATACCGGCAATATAAAGTGTTGCTATAGCAAAAGCCGACCAGATAATGGTACCCACAATTGGATTATTTGTACTTGCCTTTTTAATTAATGTAATAATTAACAGAAACCAGAAAACCAAACCTATAAGTAAGCCGATATCCCAGACACGTCCCAGGTTTAACAATTCACGTCCTTCATTGCCTAACCAAAACCAAGTTTCGCGCATCTGACCTGTTGCTCCCATATACAGACCTATCATCGAGCCTACTGCTACTACTACTAATGCCAACCAAAGCACATCTACCAACCAGGGGAATTTGTGGTCTTTATTTGCAATCCAGGGTGCTATTAATAAACCACCAACTAACCAACCTACAGCAACCCACAGAATGGCTAACTGAGTATGAATGGAACGGATAACATTAAATGGCATCCAGCTTTGTGAAAAAATAAAATCTTCGGTAGGGTCTGCGTAAAGGTGAGCTAAATAGGCTCCTAAAAATACCTGAACTACAAAAAGAAGCGAAACTATTGGAAGATACTTTAATAATTTCTTTTGTGAAGGGAATAGTTTGGTAATCTTCATTGCAGGTTGTAAATCTTCTGCCTTGTCCTTCTTGAGTAAAAACTCATAGGTTAAAAAGATAACAACTATTGATAATACCCATAATAACAGGAATTCCCAAAGCGATACAATGTGATTGTTGCATGAAGTATCCTGATCAACTAATGGCTCTGGAGGCCAGTTGTTAGACCAGGTTCTTTCTGATGTAGTTCCTTCGGTGCCTGGTCGGATAGATGGAGCAACCATTTGAGACCAATCTACAAAAGCAGCAAT
>JAUVIX010000019.1 GCA_030592565.1 Chlorobiota bacterium | reverse complement strand
TTGTATAAAGCCCATAAAGATCAGTTCAATTGTGAATTATTGGATAAAGAAATTTTCGACAGGCTTGTTAATCAGGCTCTTGATATAGAGATTGCTTATGGCAAACCAGCCGATCTGGAATGGGCAATTGATAAAGAGGGAAATATTTTCTGGCTTCAATTAAGGCCGATTACAGGCGCAGGGAGTGTTCATCTGAATGAACTGGATGATAAGCCTGTATATGACAAACCCATTTATACACGGGGAAATATTGGTGAAATGATGCCCGGCCCGGTTACACCTCTTACACTCTCAACATTTGCACGATCAATAGATTATGGGTTACAAATATTATATAGTAAAACCAGGGCTATTCCGGAAATTTCAGACAATAACCTTTTTGTTCATTCTTATTATAATCATCTGTTTTTTGAAGTAAATTCCCTTTACAAGTTTCCTCAAAATATTTTATTGTCGAAAAAGGGAAATATAGATTTTTCAGTAGTAAGTCAGGAAGTCCCGGGAGTTAAGGTTATGAAAGAGGCTGGATTTATAAGAAGGCTCGGAAACTTCATCAGAATGCTTTCATATCTTAGCGGGGCCGCAAAGGCTAAACAAGAGTTGGAGAAGATGTGCAATGAGTTTCGCATTGATTGTCCTAATGATGCCGGGAAATGTTATGATAATATCACTGAAAATATGCATATTTTAATGAAAGCCTGGGATCTTCACTATGTTTCGTCATCGCAGTCGGGGAGTAATTACAGTACTATCCTGAATTTATATTCCAAGGGGAAAGTACCTCAAAAAGAGCATCAGGAAAAGGCGGCAAGATTTTTTACTGATATTCCTGATATTGAAAGTGCTCAGGTTTTACAATCCATAGACGAATTAGCACATCTCTTGGTGAAGTGTCTGAATATTGATGAGGAGTTTCTTCAGGTTGATATGAATGGTTCTATTAAATTTCTGAAGGAAATCAGTTCGGAAGAGATTAGAACGAAATGGACTGAGTTTATTAACCGACACGGACACCGTGGTGTACGTGAAGCAGAGTTGCTGGAAAAAGAGTGGGCTATTGACCCAAGCCCTATAGTTGAGGGGCTCAAGGCAAAAGTAATGCTTCTTATAAATAATCCGGATTTAAAACCAAAAGAAAAGAGTACAGAATCAATTGATGTTTCAAAAGAGGATCTTAATTCTATCCAAAAGATAATTTTGAAGAAAATTCTTCCCAAAGCACGTAAGGCTGTTGCAAGACGTGAGCAGACAAAAGCACTGGCAATCGGGGTTCAGCATCAATTCAAGATTGCGTACAGGAATCTCGCAAAGCTTCTGGTAAGGGATGGGATGCTGGGTGACGAAGATCAGATATTTTTCCTGAAACATGAGGAGATAGGGGAGTTACTGGAATCCGGCAATTCTGAAAAATGGAAATCTGTAAGTACTGAACGAAGGAATATATATCCCGAAATGCAGAAGTTGATGTTTGAGGATTTAATTTTTGGTGTCCCTTGTCCCACTGAGGAGCAAAAAGTTCAAATTGATGGGGAATTGTCGGGAATCCCTGTTAGCCGGGGAGTGGCTGAAGGTAATGTAAGGCTGATTAGAACAATCGGGGAGGCGGCAAAACTGAAACCGGGAGATATAATGGTTGTTAAATTTACCGATATTGGCTGGACACCTTTTTATAGCATAGCAGGTGGTTTGATTACCGAAATTGGTAGTCCGCTTTCTCATGGTGCAGTTGTGGCACGTGAGTATGGCCTGCCGACGGTTGTAAGTATGAAAGGCGCAATGGATATTCTCAAAGACGGACAAAAAATCAGGCTTGATGCCGTAGAAGGGAAAGTGGAGATTTTGGAAAAGTAACAATAGAGCAGTGAGAGTGCCGGAGCAAATCTATTTTATCCTCCAACCCCAACCTGAAAAATCCTACACACTTGAAAGAATGTCACCAAGATTCTCAAATTTCTTTGTGTAATCGTTCATTGAACGTTTAATGATTTCGTGTGCATCTTCCTTTCCGAAGACATCAGTAATCTCAACATCCCGCGGATTACCCGGAAGATCTTTATATGTTAGAAAATAGTGCTTTAATCTATCAACAACCATCTCTGGTAATTCCGAAATATCATTGTATCCCATATAAACAGCATCATTATTTAATACTGCTACCAGCTTGTCGTCAGATTCATTACCATCAATCATGCGGAAGCCTCCTATGGGCTTTGCCCTGACAAGGATATCGCCATGAGTAATCTCTTTCTCGGTCAGGACGCAGATATCTACAGGATCGCTGTCACCCTTGATATCCTTTTTCCCTGATTTTTCCATACAAAACTTTGCTACACTATTCCCGCTAAATGTTTGTGGAATAAAGCCATAAAGTGCTGGAACCACATTTGAATATTTTTGTGGACGGTCGATTTTAAGGTATCCCGATTCTTTGTCAACTTCATACTTAACGGTATCGGTTGGAACCATTTCGATGTAGCAGGTTATTACTTCCGGAGTTTCATTTCCAATATCCACACCATGCCAGGGATGCGATTTGTAGCGAAGTCCCATTAACCTTCCGATGGGATCCATTAGTCTGTTTGAGGCCATTGTTGATTTAATTTTGAATAAAAAATTTCGACTAAATTAATGTATTTTTTTGATTCGATGATTCAACTCTGTAAAGCTAAATGACGTGCGACGTACAAATGATCCCTAATAAAACACCACCTCGCAACCCGGGTTTTCAGCCTTAAACTTATCTACTGTTTTTGTTGAAATTTTTGTGTTATAACATTTTAGGTCTTTCAGATCAGGTAAACCAAGCAGCGGTTTTAATGATTTAACGGGTGTGTTGTTTATCTCAACCTGTTTTAATCCTGTCATATTAACCAAAGGTTTTAATGATTTTACCTGAGTTCCAGAGCATATCAGAACATCAAGGTTAGTAAGCATTGATATCGGCTTGAGGTCAGAAACGGATGTCCCCTCAATATTTAAATAATTGAGATTGGCCAATTCTGATATTGGTGTCAGATCACTTACAGGCCCTTGCTTGCAGGTAAGCCTTTTAAGTTTTGTCAGCCCTGCCAAAGGTGATAGATCGCTAACTGCTGTTGATACCAGTGAAAGGGATTTAAGTCCTGCAAGTTCTTTAACTGGATTAATATTCTTTATTTCCAGATTATTTTCAATACTCAGAGAGTCGATGAAAAGTATCTGATGCAACTGTTCTTTCGAGGGAGGTGAGTCAACCTTAAACTGTGAAGAGAATACTTCCTGCCACTGTGAAGGTAGACTTTCCCACCATTTTTGAAGTTCATCCGTTTTATAGATTATCAGGCAGCCCGGATGCTTATCATGAAATGCAGAAGCTACATTATCATCAACCTTGGTGTTATCGGCATATATCAGCTTTAGCTCCTGAAGGCCTTCTAAAGGTTCAAGGCTACTTACTTCTGTGCTGTCAAGGTCTATTTTTTTTAGTTTTTTTAGTTTAGACAGAAATCCAAGATCCGTTATTTCAGTATTTGCTGCATCTAATTCTTCCAACTCAGGGCAATTTGAAATATATTCAAAATTGGTTGCTTTTGTTAAGGATATATTCAGTTTTTTAAGATTAAAAAGATTCCTCAAAGGGCGTAGTGTATTGATGTCTGAATTTCCTGAAATGTTCAGTTCTGTAGCTTTAATAAGCTGATGCAGCTCTTCCCTTGTTGGATTAGCACCTATATTGGTAAGATCCATAATAACATCTTTCCAGGCCTGATCCAGCTCTTTCCAGTTTTTCATCAGCTCCTCCGACTCAAAAATAACAATACAGCCAGGATGTTGTCGCATAAACTCCAATGTCTCTTCCTTTTTTATTTCGGTATGGTCGCAATAAACATATTTGAGATTTTGCAGTTGTGAAATTGCGCTCAGACTAGTTACTTCAGTACTGCTGTTATGCAATATCTCAAGTTTTGTCAGATTGGCAATTGGCTCAATTGAGTCAACAGGTGTATTACTGCAATTCAGACGTTCAAGGTTTGTGAGATTTACCAGTGGAGAGAGGTCTCTTACCAGGCTCCCCGAAACATTTAGTTCTTCCAAAGAAGTTAATTCTGTCAGCGGTTCAAGATCATAAACTTTTGAGTCGCTGCAATCAAGTGTTTTTAGGTTTGTAAAATCCTCAACAAATGAAAGGTTTGTAACTCTGTTTCCGGCAAACCAAAGTTTTTCGAGGTGAATAAAATTACTGATTACATCCATATCACGAACAAGGGTATAACTGCAATTCAGGCTTGTAATCCTCGTAGAATATTGCAATGGTGAAATATCCGATACAGGCGTTTGAGAGCAATTCAGGGTTGTCAGTTCATTCAGGTTACGAAGGGGTGTTACATCTGTGATTAAAGTGTTTGAACAATTAATTCCCTGAAGTCGTGTCAGTTTGCTCAAAGGCTTTAGTGTTCTGATTTCATTGTTTTCTGATACATCTATCTCGGGCTGATTAAGAATTCCGTTAATTTTTGCAAATATTTTTTTAGTGTCGAATTTAATGGTATCATAGCCCAAAACCAAATTTGAATTAGTCTTTTTTTCTTCCGGTATTTCAATTGAATAGTCTTCTGTTGAATCATTGACAAAGTTTGCATACTCATCCGCAACCACTATCACACTATCCTGAAACCAAATTATATCCGATAGGTGAATGCTGTCTGTAATGGTTATATTTTGCCCGAAAATATTCCGCCACTCAGGTGTCAGCGAATTCCACCAGTTTATTACATCCTCTTTTTCATTGAGTTTATTGGTATAGATGCTGGCGATCTTCATACTGCTTTGTGCAAGATCAAGGTTCACTTCCATATAACGCACCTGCTCCCAGTTAACAGTATCGTTATTGACGGTTATTCCGTTAAGGATACGGTTGAAAGTTACAAGAAAATAATGTTCATTATTTTCATTTACAAAATGTTGGGTATTAGTAACAATAAACTTAAATTTCACACTTCTGAAAAAGAAGATAATATCCTTAAGATAAGCCTGTACATTTTTATAAATTGGCACATCCCTGTTTTGATCAAGGTCGTCTTCAATCTGTACCTGGCTATCAATAAAGATTTTCGTGTAGCTATCGTTAACAATTATCTCCTTTTCATTTGGCGCTTGTGTCGGATCTCCGAGGAAATTAAAAGTCCCTTGTAAATAACTAACAAGTTGTGAAATTTGTTTTTCATATTGTATTAATGTCTCAGGTGAAAGGGTCGATTCTTCGGCCTTTTTCTGGGCATGCAGGTTTAGTGTTCCTAAAATGAGAATTACTGAAAAAAGCAATATCTTTAAATGTGTGTAATTTTTTTTCACGGTAAATAAAATTTGATTAGTTCTTCTTTTTCCGCAGTATTTATTTTATAAAGCTTTGTGATAAGCCATCCTGAATTCTTACCTGAACGGTTCACAAAAGAGACCTCAAAATACCAGTCATCAACCTGAAAAAAATGAAATTTCAGCGAGCCGGAATTAATAAACTTCATCTCTCCTTTTTTTACTTCATAAAACAGAAGAGTCAGATAGTCAGGGTGATAATCTTTGTGTGCATAGTATTCAATATATTTAGGATAGTCGAAAGTCTTATGAATATTCATAAAATCAAGCTCATGACTCATCGGGTGTAGAAATGATTTTTCAATTTTATCGGGATCTCCTTTGAAAAAATATTTCAGAAATTCGGAGAAATATACATTGGTCAAAACCCATTTGTAGCCCAGATTTTCCTGCTCAAGCTTAAGAAATAGAAGGAGGTTTTTATTTACACCGTGATAACTGAATATCGCCGAAAGCTCAGCAAACCAATAATAACTGTGGAAATCCAAAAAGAGTGGATTTTTGTTATCGCTAACCTGTGCAATAAACTCTTTTTTCAGGTCACCATCAATCTGGCTGCTATGTATATCAAAAAGCATGTTCAGGTAAACAGACCTGAAGGCATTGTCGCGGTACAGACTGTCGCCGGGATAATATCTGTCTCCGAAACGGTCTTCCTCATTATTGAATCTTCTGAAAAACTGGTTAACCTGTTTTGTCTGGGCATATAAGTTGGTTTCATCACCGGTAACGGAACTCAGTTTTTGCGAAAAAACAGGATAAGCTGAAATTAAGAAAAGGATAAGAAAAAGGGGGAATGATATTTTTTTAAAAGTAGCTTTCAAAATTAAATCAAATTTAAGGAAAAGCCACCCGGAATATGTTTCCGGATGGCAAATTAACTAATTATTTAACTTCTGTCCTCTACGGCTTAGCCGTTTCTTTTACCCTGATGTCGCCAAGCATCACATCCCAGAAACCAATAAGACGACCGCCTATCTGCGTCTCTTTACGCTTGACATATACAGTAATATCTTTTTTGGTTACATCCTGATAAACGAGGTTTCCCTCTTTATCATAACCGGAAAATTTCTGAAAAACAGTAATTACACCTACATAAGTTCCGTCGGGTTGCTTTTCAAGATCGCTGACATATTGAATTTTGTACCATTCAATATCAACCTTGTCGTAATTCAGGCGCATCAACCTTTCAAGGTATTCGCGAACGGGATAGTAATTAACTTCCGGTTTGTAGATTGATGAAACACCGACTTCGCTGCCATCCATAAACAGTTCAACTGCTCTGTCGATAACCCTGTTAGCTTCTGAAAATTCGGTTTTCTTATCACCTATGAGGCTGATGTATTTGCTCAGATCGCGCACCTTTTCGAGTGCAAGACTGTCGATTGCCTGTTTCCTATCAGGACTGATATCCTGTGAAATTGCCTGATTTGCAATTGAAACAAAAAATAGTGCGATGAAAAATATTGTTGTTCTAAACATAATTCTTATTTTTTAATTAATTCAAGTTCGGTTATTTGTCCATATGGGTCAAATTTCACACTGGAAATTTTATTATTATATGCTTTTTGATCTTTTACAAAGTTCAAATAATTTTTAATCGTTGTTGGCTTATCATAATCGACATTATCACCATCTTTATGGATTATAATTAGTACCGGAGTATCTTCTGAAGCATACATTTTCAAAGCTTCGTTGATAATTCCATTGGCAGCATTAACATCTTGTGTACGTGCAATTCTTGCAAAGTATTCATTGATATAATCATACTCCGTCTTTTCGGCATTCAGCCTTTCCCGTTTTTTCTCAGCCTCCTTTTGCAGTCTCCAGGCTTCTTTTAGCGATGCTATTTTCATTTCCACAAGCACAATTTTTTCATTAACTGAATCATCATTGAGGTTCATAGCTTTGACATCATTCAGCCTGCGTTCCATCTCACTGACGGGCATTGTGCCATCATCATCAAGAATAGCCTGTAAATCGGCCAGTGCTTTCTGAACTTTTTCGGCATATTCAGTAGCAGCCTGCTCCTGTGCCAGTTTTTTCTTACTCTTACAGCCTGAACTTCCTACTGCCATTGCTCCTATAAGAAGCACAATGACAATTTTCGGGATTAATAAATGTTTGCTTAATCGTTTCATTTTCTCAAATTGTTAATTCTTATTTGTATTACATATTGAATTTGCGACAATAACGCAAAAGGATTCCAATTGTTTTATAATGTGCAAAGTTAATCAAGATTAAAGCCTTGATATTTGGATATATGAGAAAATATGAACGGGTGAATGTTGATAACTATGGGGCTTTATGGTGAATGTGATTTATATCTTTGCATTGTTATTGAGTTTGAAACACTTTTTTTTTAAACACAAGCTTTGATCATAGATAAAATATGCGGGATAATACATTTCATCAGCTACGGCAAAATTTGGAAGTATAAGTGTTGATGTACGAAGCTGGCTACAGAGGATGTATTATGTACAGTTGGTAGTTGATGGAAAGGAAAGTGGAACTGAACAAGACGAATGTCAACGGTGCCGTTCTTACCTTATATGACGGAAATGGCAATATCGTCAGGACGGCAAATATACCGGGCAAAACACAGGACTACGTTATGGGATTGAAAGATGTGAAGCCTGGCATATACATCCTGAAAGCCGGTATGGACAGAAAGGATATAGGAAGTAAAAAGTTCATGGTGATCAAATGATTTTTACAATTAGGGATTTACCGGAAAAACCCGTAGGGTCGGTGCAGGAAGGTGCGGCGGAGTCCCTGCGGGTTGCAAAAATAGCGAGACAAACAATCCGGAAACTACCTGCTTTATCAGAATTTCAACCATTTGGGAGTCCTGCCCGCTGGCCGGTGTTCACCCGAATGGATTGGACTGCTGCCTGTTGCTTCGAGCTGTTCCGGATTTTAGCGCAAGCCTTTGCGAAGGATAATCCGGAACCTGATATATCAGGATTTTAAATCCTGCAAATATTCAGTTCGGGATTAGGCCGGCACACATTGCTTGCGCTAAAATCCCGAACAGCTCGGATTTTTCTAACTGCTGGTTATTTTTGAGCAAACGGATTCCTCCTTTAAACTAACACTTACCTCATCTTAGCCCTCTCCACTTCCTCACCGGTATCAGGATTAACCACCTCAATTTCAATATTTTTACCGTCAATGTTAAAAAAGACGAGGGCATATTGTGTTGAAAAGATTTCGACTGAACTGCTCCAGGGTAGTTTTTCCTGTCCGTAATAGGGAGCACCTGCCGAACCATTTGTTACCTGCCATATTGTTCTTGATATTTTCAGCCTGGAGCTATCCCAATCATCAGGATAGATCTTTGTTTCGGCATCAATTCGCATACGGTTATAGTTATGTTCATCGCCACAAAGCAGAGCAATAACCTTAGAACTTTTGTTAACCATAATATCCAGAAATTCATCTCTACGCTCTATGATTCCTTTGTCAACCGGTTTGCCTGCAATATAAGGCCGAATAGTATTATTTCCGCCGTACCACATATCATCACCAGAATGTCCGCCATTGGGAAAAGCAGGTGTGTGAATGGTAACGAAAACATGGTCAATGTTTTTATCTTTCTCGAGTTTGGCAATTGTATTTTTAAACCACTCCAACTGGTTATCCATAATATATCCATGGATATTTCCTCCCGATTTTGGCACCATATTTTCCGTTGGTGCATAGAAGTAGTTTGAATTGAGAACAACCATTGCAACATTGGCATAAGTATAATAGAAAACTGTTTCATCATAAGGCGGAAAGTTTGTTTTATCCGGATCAGGGTCATACTTTGAGCCATCTTCACTTTTGGGGCCATTAAGAGGGTTTACAAACATCTGGGCAAAAAGCTGCTCTGCCGATTCAGTCTCGAAAGGGAACTTGTCAATCATAACCAGTTCGCCTGCTTTATTTCTGAAGAAGAAATTCAGAGCTTCGTGGTTTCCCATTGCCACATTCATAGGCACATAATGGGCAAAAGGTTCGATACTGTTTTTCCAGTTGTGATATTCAAGCGTTTGTTTGCTTTTATTGTCGGAATAACCAGAAATAAGGTCACCCGTAAATTGCAGGAATTCAGCTTTGCTATTGGCTGTCGTTGCAGCTACTCTTTTCATAATGTAGGCATTTGTTCCGTAAATATTTCGTTCACCACCACCCTGGCCGGCACGGCTATCGCTTGCAAAGGCAAAAGTAAATGGCTCGCGGGAACCGGGTTTGGGTGCTGTCTTAAAAGAGAAGCTGTCGGAATAGTCGCCGTATTTTACTGTGTAGGAGTATTCGGTTGATGGCTTCAAAGCGTCTATTTTTATTTCAAAATTTTCACTCTGGGTTTTGTCGGTGAATGAACGCCCGTCAGCAATGACATTAGCAATAGTTTCAAAATTCGTTTGAAAAGATATTACAGCATTGTTTTCGGTAACAAGATTTACAAAAGGTCCTGAGATGATTGTTACTTCAGGTTTGAAAGGACCTCTTCCCGTAACATTTATTTTTCCGTCGTAGATTATCCTGCCTCTGTTGTCAGTAATGCGGTATCCCATTCTCATCTTACCTGTTGATTCCCAACCCACAGCATCATATTTACCAGAAAGTTTGTCTTTTATGTTTATTTCAGCAACTCCTTTTTTAATGGGTGAAGATTTTTTGAAAAAAACAGGTTGAGAGTATTTATCTTCAGGATGAATGAAACCATAATACAGAGTTCCTTTGAAGGTTGTATCTTTGAAGTCAAACAGTAAACCATTGCCAGTCCCTTCGGGTGTGATAACAATTTTGGCGTAGTGATACTTTGGTGCTGAAGGGTAGTAGATCATCTTGTCAGGCGAACCCTCCGGCTGAAATATGAGTTTCCCATCTTCCCAATGAATGTTAGAATATACATCGGGAATTTCTGTTTTGTTCTGTGCAAAAACTGTAAATACAGCACCAATTAGAATAATAATTAGACCTGATTTCATAATTTGTAATTATTTAAAAGTGTTAGCTAAACTTTCCAATTATTAATTTTTAACTCTTTTATGATTTGATAATGTTTAACGTTGTTGGTTATTAATTCCATTTCGTTCTCAATAGCAATTCCGGCAATCAGCAAGTCCGGTGTTCCGATGTGTAGCCCGCCTCTTCTTAATTCACCATAAATATTGCTTGAGATTTTAATTGATTTTGTAGAAAGGTTTAATATTTGACAATTTGCGGAGAAAAGTTCAAATTGTATTATTTTTTTGGTAGCTTGTTTATACTCAAGCCCCGCCAATACCTCAAAATATGTTATTTCGCTAAACGATAAGGTATTATGATATGTTAGATACTCCTGAACTTTTTCTGAAACAGAGATGTCGCCATTTAAGAAATAAGAAAGAATATCGGTATCAATTAAAGCATAATTCATAACTATATCCTTTGTGTTTCTTGCATCCTTTTGTTATGAAGATTTATTGTTAAATCATTAAATACTTCCACATCCAAATCATTGAATATTCCTGAAAATGATAATATTTCAGAGTTTGACATAATATTATTCTCTAATTCGACTATAAATTTATCAAGATATCCCAACTCATCCTCCGGAAGGCTATTTATTTTTTTAATAAGTTTTTGACGTAATTTATCTTTTGTAGCCATTTTTTTTTACACAAATTTATATAAAAATTTGATTTAACACTTTTAAAAAGTAAAAAAGTTTTAAATTATGGGAAAAAACAAAAATACATTTTGCATATTTTTGCATTCTAATCCTGAGAAATGAAGAAACGTCATTACAACATACCAATATTTATTCCTGAACTGGCCTGCCCTTTTCAGTGTATTTATTGTAACCAGCAAAAAATATCCGGACGGCTTAAAATTCCTTCTGAGGATGAGATTATTAAAATTATAGAGGAGCATCTCGAAACAATACCTGTTAAGGATAGTGAAGTAGAGCTTGCTTTTTTTGGAGGAAATTTTACCGGAATCGGAGTTGATGTGCAACGTAGTTTATTAAATCTGGTAAAACCATACTTGAAAAGTGGCCGTATCGAGGGAATAAGATTGTCAACCCGCCCGGATTATATTGATGAAGATATTTTGAAGATGCTGAAGGATTATGGCGTCAGGACAATTGAGATTGGAGCGCAGAGTATGGATGATAAGGTGTTGCTTTTGTCTAGGCGGGGACATGCAGCAAAAGACACAGAGAAGGCGGCTGAGATGGTGCTCAAAAATGGCTTTTCTCTCGGATTGCAAATGATGATTGGTCTGCCTGGTGATACACTGAAAAGTGCTGTATATACCGCTAACAGAATTATTGATCTTGGTGCAGATAACACCCGTATTTATCCAACTCTTGTAATCAGGGATACTGTTCTTGAAAAGATGTTTCGGGATGGAAGATTTCAGCCCTTATCACTTGAGGAGGCTGTTTTATGGTCGAAAGAGTTGTTGTTGATTTTTGAAAAAGCAGGTGTGAGGGTGATTAAACTCGGGCTTCATCCATCAGAGGGATTGTTGTCGGGTGAGGAGCTTGTTGTCGGGCCATTTCATCTCTCTTTTCGGGAATTGGTACTGACAGAAATATGGAATGATATTTTAAAAGATGTTTTAAATTCGGATAATTCAGGAGAAATTGAAATTCACGTACCGATCAGTCAATTCAATTATGCTGTGGGTTATGGAGGAAAGAATAAAAAAAAGCTGCTGAAAAAATTCAAAAAAGTGAGGTTTGTAAGAGATAACGGACTATTTCGAATGGAATATACTTTTCATTAACATATCTTTCTCCAAATCTTTTCCTGTCCCGGGTTTTGCTGGAAAAGGGAAATACAAATTTTATTTGAAAAGTTTCATCACCCTTTCATATTCCGGGAAATATCTTCCAATCACTGGCAGGCCAAAGCTTCGCAGAATACTTGTGTTTGGCTCACGTTCCAAAAGAAATTCAAATGATTTTTTGATCAGTTCTCCTGGTGTGTGTTTACCTCCTGTCAGTTTTTGATAATAATCACCTGATAATGTCACAATGTGTGTTGTTGTAACCCTGCCGTTTACAGTTACTTCAAATGTTGTTTCGTCAATTGGCTTTACTGCGATTGTGTGTTTCATTTGTTTATAATTTTATATTCAGTTTATTATTATGGTTGTGAATCCACCCCCTTGCCACCACATAAGCTTGCCCACTCCCCTGCCAGCACATAGGCGTTAACTTAAGAAAAACACTGACTCACCCCCTAACCCCCTCTCTGCCAAAGGCAAAGAAGGGGAATTGCATCCAATATTAATTTTGCATTAGTAAAAAAATATAAACACATTTTTCTAATATTTCACTTCTCTTTTTTGTTTTGTACTCTGTATCGCCCTTCTTTAACGAAGTTAGAGAGGGGGAGGGGTAAGTCAAAATGTAATAATCCGAAAGAGTTGTCATATTTTATCTAATCACTTTTATTTCTGTAATTTTAATTCTTGGCTCCAAGTATTGATCTTTTGCTGGTTGCTTCTGAATTTCTCTGACAATATCCATTCCTTTGATTATTTTTCCGAAAGCTGCAAATCCTTGTTTGTCGGGATTGCGTTTACCGCCACTATCAAGTGAAGGCTGATCACCAACGCAAATAAAGAACTCACCAGTAGCTGTTCCCGGACCATATCTTGCCATTGAGATTGCGCCGTCTTTGTGGAGGATGCCTGTTTCCTCAGTCGTTTCGTGCTTAATAGGAGGAAGTGCCTGCGGATGATCATCATCAAATAATCCTCCCTGAATAACTTCAATCTTTGTTTCACTACCAGGCTGATTGTCTTTTGTGACAACCCTGTAAAAAGTTGCTCCATCGAAACGGTTCTCATCGACATATCTCAAAAAATTTGCAACAGTTATAGGAGCTTTCTCAGGATAAAGTTCCAGCGTAATATCACCCAGCTCAGTTCTAATAATTATCTTTGGGTTACTATTGCTGCACGACCATAAAATTGATAATGTGGAAATAAGGAGCACAACTGTTTTTCTTGGAATCATTTTCTTTATTTTTAAATTTAAAATCGCAATGAAAGACAACTTAACCCTCCATCTATCTTCCTGAATTCTGAAACGTCAAGTTCAATTGTTTTGTAACCCGCATCTTCAATTAGCTCTTTTGTTGTTGGAAAGCCTTTTGCTACAAGCACAAAATCATTTATCCACAGACAATTGGCTGCATAGCCCTCCTTATCATCAACTTTAAAAAGATTATATTTTCTGAAAGCACCATTGTCTGTAAACTCACCAGTAATCACCATATTATTATCTTCAAGATATGCCACTCCCGATTTCAGATGAAGAAATTTCTCAAGCCTAACCGTGGAGCCGGTGAATCCAAATCTTCCAAGGATTTTTATAAGTTGTTTAGCCCCAATATCATTAGTTCTTTCAGATAGCCCGATATAAAAGTGAGAGCCTGCCATCATCACATCACCACCATCAACTGTTCCGGGATTTTGAATATGTTCAATATTGTTAAAAAATCCGGTAAGCACATTTTTAATTTCCTCTGTTTCACCTTTTCTTGTTTGTGCTCCAGGATTAGTTATGATTGCACATTTAGGTGTGAGAATTGCTATGTCCTCAACAAATGTAGAGTCGGGATAATCATTATCGGGTTTGCAAATAGTAACTTCTAAACCACAGTTTATTAGCGCATCAATGTATTGTTCGTGCTGCCTTTGGGCAAGCTCAAAATCGGGTGTGCCAAGGTTTGCTGTTGTCAAACCGTTAACCATATTTTTACATGGAGTCTTTACTATTGCTTTTGTGAATTTCATTTATGAGTTTATATTCATTACAAACATAGGCAATTTTGATGATTTTTTTCTTTATTTTGTAAAAATGTTGATAATTGCAGATAATAGGATACCTGACAAGGCAAAACAGAAGTTGCTGAAGTATGGGAATGTTATATTTCTTGAGACAAAAGGAATCACCTACGAAGCCATTTCATGCCATCCCGATATATTTTTCTACCAAACTAGTGAAAGCCTTGTTATTGCCCCGAACCTGCCCGAAATATTCAAA
The DNA here is from genome assembly GCA_030592565.1 of Chlorobiota bacterium. Lineage (GTDB taxonomy): Bacteria > Bacteroidota > Bacteroidia > Bacteroidales > JAADJA01 > JAADJA01. Next base: position 4,829 of record JAUVIX010000019.1, on the reverse strand, counting down.
AAGCAGTTAAACAAGTTAAGAGTTGGTTTTATTGAAGGAGACAGGCCGGTTGGAATAAAATATCCAGCCACTTCTTCGTATAATGCTGTTGTAACCCAAAAGTATCTGATTCATAATTTAAAATATACTGATAGTGCAATTAAAAATGCCACTGAAAATCTGATAAAGATAGATGTGAATCAGGCATATACAAGATGCAATCTGCTCCCTTTGAATAAAGATAGTTTTATAACATCCGATAGGGGAATTGAAAAGGTTTTGTTGCAAAATGGTTTGGATGTATTGTATGTTGACTCTTCAGATATTCTTCTCCCGGGCTTTCCTAACGGTTTTTTCGGAGGTGCTTGCGGGGTTTATGAGGAAAAGGTTTTTGTTCTTGGAAGTTTGGAAAGGTTCAGTGATGGACACAAGGTACGATTGTTTTTGGAAAAGTTGGAAATGGAGATTATAGAGTTGTGTAGCGGAGCATTATTTGATGGGGGGAGTCTGATTTTTTTGGGGTAACTTAGTGTATCCTTTGTGTAATAGCTCTGCCAGTGGCTATCGCATTAGCGTCAACCTAAAATTGGTCTTAAGATGATTATCTTCTTTACTTTTGCCTTCCAGCCCGAAAGAATGAATTCTTTCAATCAGGCGGGGACGCAAAAATAACAAACCGCGTGTCGCCGCAGCTTTAGCGGAGGAACAAGGAATTCAATATTGGTAGCCCCGTATGAGCATAGCTAAATGCGGGGTTTCAAAAGATCTTTCAAATTGTTTCTTGGTAATTCATAATCATTTGGTGAAAGAGAAATGGACTTCCTTAAATATTTTTCTGCTTCATTCAAATTTCCAGCTTCTAATAAAACAAAACCCAGATCATTAAGATATTGGTAATTATCAGGTTCTAATTTAACGGCAATTCGTAGTTTTTCGACTGATTCGTTAAGATGGCCAAGTTTTGCAAGGCAAAACCCCGAAGAATTACAAAATAAAGCGTTAGTGGGAAATACCTTTTCAACAGTTGTATATAGAGCTAATGCATTTTTATAATCTTCATTATCAAGTAGGGAATCGCCTGCTTTATCAATGATCTCTTCCAAATCTTTCTCATCTTTAGATAATTTTGTAAGAGAAAGGAATAGTTTCATAGCTTCTTCCGTTCTGCCTAACTGATATTCCACCGAGCCTACTGTAAGGATAGCTGGGGCATACTCAGGGTCGATTGCAAGTGCTGTAAAATATGATGGCCAACCTGACATATCTTCAAAAGGTTCACCACCGGCTCCTAGTAGCGCTTCATTAAAAACAGAGGAAGTCAATCCTGAATTATATTCCATATCTGCCGAAAATCTCCTTTCAGATTTTGATTCCAATTTAAATTTCTTGCGTATTTTTGACAGCTTTTTATCCTCTTTGATTAATTTCGAAAAGGGATTTTTCTTAAACTTTTTTTCCCACCTTTCCATTTCATTTTCTATTATCAATATTATTTACTGAGTCAATTGTACCTTTGTAATGGATAGTTATTCCCATAATAGTTATTTTGTTTAATGGTTACAGACCTTTATTACAGACAACAAAAATACGAAAATGATTGATGCTATAAAATATTCCATTAAAACACTTTCATTTTTCTTAATTTCGCAGCAAAATTGAAAATCGAAAATTATGCTACGTTCAAATACTTGTGGAGAATTAAATATCAACAATGTCGGACAGGAAGTGACCCTTGCCGGTTGGGTGCAAAAATCAAGAGACCTTGGAGGAATGACCTTCATTGATATGCGTGACAGATACGGGATAACACAACTTGTGTTTAATATGGAAACCGATTCCAGCCTTTGTGAAAAGGCAAGAAAACTTGGACGTGAGTTTGTAATTACAGTGACAGGTAAGGTGGCTGAAAGAAGCAACAAGAATCCGAAAATGCCGACAGGTGAAATAGAAATAATTGCAGAGGATTTTGAAATTCTGAATGAGTCGAAAACACCACCCTTTACCATAGAAGATAATACTGATGGTGGGGATGAGCTCAGGATGAAATACCGTTATCTCGATCTTCGGCGTAATCCGGTAAAGCAAAACCTCGCCCTTCGTCATAAAGTATCAATCGAAACCCGCAAGTATCTTGATAGTAAGCAGTTTTTTGAAATAGAGACACCTTTCCTTATTAAGTCCACACCCGAAGGTGCACGTGATTTTGTAGTGCCTTCGAGGATGCACGCCGGACAGTTTTATGCCTTGCCACAATCACCGCAAACATTCAAACAATTGCTGATGGTGGCCGGTTACGATCGTTATTTTCAATTGGTTCGTTGTTTCAGGGACGAAGATCTGCGTGCCGACCGTCAGCCTGAGTTTACCCAGATTGATTGCGAAATGTCGTTTGTGATACAGGAGGATATTCTTAATACTTTTGAAAGTTTGGCAAAACACCTGTTCAAAACAGTAAAAGGAATTGAGATCGACGAGTTCCCAAGAATATCGTATGATGATGCTATGAAATATTATGGCTCCGACAAACCTGATATCCGGTTCGGGATGAAATTCATTGAGCTTAATGATGTTGCTCAAAACAAGGGATTTAAAGTATTTGATGATGCTGAACTGGTTGTAGGTATTAATGCTGAGGATTGTGGAAACTATTCCAGAAAGCAATTGGATAAGTTGACTGATTTTGTAAGAAAACCACAAATAGGGGCTAAAGGACTTGTCTATGTGAAATATAATGAAGATGGTACTTTCAAATCATCGGTTGATAAATTTTTTGATCTGGATGCATTGAAAAGCTGGGCTGAAAAATTTGATTCAAAACCTGGTGACCTTATGCTGATTTTGGCAGGCGATACTGACAAAACGCGTAAAGCACTCAATGAGTTGCGTCTCGAAATGGGCAATCGCCTTGAGCTTAGAAATACGGATGTGTTCAAACCACTTTGGGTTGTTGATTTTCCTTTGCTTGAATGGAATGAAGAGTCTCAACGATATCATGCTATGCACCATCCGTTCACTTCACCAAAAGCTGAAGATATTGAATTGATAAATGCTGATCCGGGAGCTGTAAGAGCAAATGCTTATGATATGGTTATCAATGGTGTTGAAATTGGCGGTGGCTCCATAAGGATACATAACAAAGAATTGCAAAAACGGATGTTCAAATTACTGGGCTTTACTGATGAAGAGGCACAAAGTCAATTTGGTTTCCTGATGAATGCATTTGAATATGGTGCTCCGCCACATGGTGGTATTGCCCTTGGCTTCGACAGGTTGGTAGCTCTTTTCGGAGGCTCCGACTCTATCCGTGATTATATTGCTTTCCCTAAAAACAATGCCGGACGTGATGTTATGATTGATTCACCTTCAGGAATTTCTGATGAGCAGTTGGATGAGTTGGGTTTGAAGATCGTTAAATAGAACGAGTATATTAGAACGCAGATTGTCATGATTGTCATGATCAAATATGATTTTATCTGTGGGAATTAAGTAAACAATAAAGATCAGTGTTTTATTTTTTATGTGTATATTTGCACCAAATTATGTGTAAAAATAAATTTTTAAAAAATGCGAACAAACATTGTTATTAACGACGAATTAATGGATAAAGCCATTTTACTCACTGGCGGGAAATCAAAAAAAGCAATTGTTGAGGAGGCTTTGCAATTGTTGGTAAGGATAAAAGAACAGTTGAAAATCCGTGACTTGCGCGGTCATTTGAAATGGGAAGGTGATCTTGAACAAATGCGACTTGATACATGATACTTATCGACACTTCTGTTTGGATTGATTACTTCAATGGCCAAAAGAATAAGCACACAGATAAATTGGATGATTTGCTTTTATCTGAGGTAATAATTATTGGAGATATTATTCTTGCAGAAGTACTACAGGGTTTTCGGGACGACAAAGATTTCGAAAGAGCCAAAGAACACCTTAATAATTTAACCTGCTACTCCATTTCAAATAAAAATATAGCTATTAAAAGTGCTGAAAACTTCCGTCAATTAAGGAAGAAAGGTGTTACTGTCAGAAAAACCACCGATATGTTAATTGGCACATTTTGTATCGAAAACAATATCCCGCTTTTACACAATGATAGGGATTTTAAACCCCTGGAGGAGCTGGGGTTGAGGGTGGTTAAATAGAACACAGATTATCAAAATAAGTATGGTAGTCCGTAAATTTGAACAGAAATTAATAACTTTACTTATACAATAAATCCCAGATTCCCTCAAACATTGTCCACTTGTCATTCTCTGAATCAAAGTTAGATTTACCCTTTGCTACAGACGGACAAGCCAATTCTACCGGCTCTAATCACTCCTTTTCGATTTGAATGAATGGGCGAAGATGACGACACCAGCAATTATAAACGGAATGCTTAGCAACTGCCCCATATTTAATACCATCGTTCTTTCAAAATCAACCTGAGGCTCTTTTATAAATTCAATGAGAAACCTGCTGCCAAAAAGAATCATCAGAAACAAGCCAAAAAGATAACCGCTATTCAATTTAGGCCACTTTTTCATATAAATAAAGTACAATAAGAAAAACAAAAACAGGTAGGTTAATGCTTCATATAACTGAGTAGGGTGTTTTGGAATGGTTTCGCCCCATCTTGTAAAAATAAACCCCCAGGGAAGACTAGTGGCATCGCCATAAATCTCCGAATTCATTAGATTGCCTGTTCTAACGAATACGGCTGCAAGCGAAACTGCAATAACTATTCTGTCCAATATCCACATATATGGTTTATTTGCCTTTCGGGAAAAGAGCCATAATGCAACAAGAATACCTATTGATGCTCCATGACTAGCAAGCCCGCCTTTCCATATCATTAAAATCTCAAG
>JAUVIX010000203.1 GCA_030592565.1 Chlorobiota bacterium | reverse complement strand
TGTGCCTAATTGATGAAGAATTTCTTTGCATAGCCGTAGCTACGGAAATAAATTCTGAAGAAGAGTAGGTGCAAAATATACATTTTATGTTACAAAATTCTATGTCGGCTTAGTATAACATAAAAAATACTATACATAATAACATCAAATAGGGAAATAGATATTTCTGATACACTACCTAATCTGAGGAAATAATCAAGTATTGCAGGTCATTTTTCAATGCGATTATTTCGCAACAAATAAATAGGATTTTATTATTAATCACCAACAATATAAATCTTTAGTTGAAAGACTATGGAGGAGTACGTAATTTTGTAGCTTCAACATTAAAGACATAACCTTTTGTCTTATTGTTCGTACCAAACTGCTACAACTTGATGATATTTTTCCAGATTTGAGACTTGAAACAAATTCATTAAATATCTGCAATTAACTGTCATTATGCTTTTTATAAAAATGGCACAATAATTACATAATAGGTTTATGGTTAGCCAACCTGAATCAAAAATGTTTTGATTTGGTAACCAATTCTAAAAATTATGCTTAGATATACAGAGATAATATTAGAAAAAGTCAGTTTTAACAGAGATATTTTTAAAGCCGAGCTAAAAAAATCTTTACGCTGGTTAAAGAAAGAAGAGGTTTACATACTCCGAGCCTGGTGCATAATAAATTTCGGAAAAACACACGGCGATATAATCAGCGAGGTATTTAGCAGATAAACATTTTCATAATTAATATATAATGTGACAAACGTGGACGCTTGTCACTTGGTTGTCACATTATAAAATTAATATGTCTTCGTCATATCGGAAGGTACAGCGATAATAAAATCGGCTTTGTTTTTGAACTCATCCGAAAGTGGATTAATAGTATCCTGCTCAACTGTTGTAATTGTTAAAATATTCAAATCGGAATTTGCCTGTTTTAACCACCACACAATACCTTCGTGGTTATCAGAATGATATGAGCCGTTATAATGGAAAAACAATTCACCTTTTTTCCAATTTTGCAAAATAAAATATGCCATTGTTGCATCTTTAATAGCCTGTGCCTTAGGAATATTTGCTGTAACGTGTCCACCCATTCCACCCATCATCTCAATCATCGACTTGTAACAGTTCACATCCGGATCATAATTAACAGGAAGCGGGGCAATCAGTTTCTTAGCCTCACTACTAATACTATCGAGTGCTTCAAAGCCATTTTTATTTACAATTGAAGCATAACGCCTTGGAATATTCGTAGCTATAAACTTCAATTTATTATCTTTTGCAAATTCCAAAAGTGGTTTGTAATCCGTTGAATAGTTTTTCCACATTTTTGCCTCAGCCTCAAAACTTTTCGTCTTAATTCTTGATAACAGAAACTCATCAATAAGAAGCTGATTATCCGACTCAAACATTTCAGCCCCAAGAATCAGATTATCCTTTTTGTCATTATAGAAGTCCTTTGTTATCTCCAGCTCAAACCAATGACTTATTGGATTATTATGCAGTTCGCCAAAGAAAACGATATCTGCTTGTAACAGCTCTTTGATCATTTTATCATATTTAACATCCTTGCCGTTGGCATCATACAGCATAAAAGCCTGCTTATCGCTTTTCATTGAAGCGAATAAAATTAACATTGCAAAAAATAAAATTTTGTACTTCATCTTTAAATTATTTTAATTGATTAATAAGTTTATTTCTTACCTCTTCTTTTATTGGTGAGGCATTACCATTTTTGTCAATTTTTACAAATACCATTTCCGTAGAACAAACACTATCCTCGGCAGCATCAGAAAACATAACCTTGCGGGCTTCAACCGAAATAGTAACTGAACTTTTGCCAACTTTCAGAACAGTCCCGTAAATACGAATATGGTTTTTAACCTTCACTGGTTTTTTAAAAAGCACCTCGTTTATCTTCACTGTAACCATATTGGGAGTGCAACATTTTATTGCGGCATAGTTACCTCCTGCTTCATCCATCCAAGCCAGCAGCGTACCTCCGAATAGGTTTTCGTTAACACCAATATCACTGGTTTTGCATATTTTGGTTGATACTAATTCCATCTAATATTATAAACAATTAACATGTAAAAAAACTCTGATGTTATCTTTTTTCTTTCTTCAACTCTTCTGAATGAAAGGCCGAAGGCAGGAGACTTTCCATTCCTTCAACAACCTGGATTACACCCTCCTCACCCATCATAATAACACGCAGTTTGTTATCAAAACGGTTTTCTGTTTCAGCCATTACCTGTCGGCAGGCACCGCAGGGAGCAACCGGCTCCTTGATTGTAAAATTCTCAGCTTTGGCTGTTATAGCAATGGCTTTAACTGCCACATCAGGATAGATGGAAGAAGCAAAAAAAAGAGCAACTCTTTCAGCACACAACCCTGAAGGATATGCAGCATTCTCCTGATTGTTTCCAGTTACTATCTTCCCGTTTTCGAGTAAAACAGCAGCACCCACATAAAAAGCGGAATAGGGTGCGTATGCATTATCAACCGCTTCAATCGCCTTTTGAAGTAACAGATTATCCTCAGACTCAAGCTCTTCCCGACTCTCAAACTCTGTAACAATGAAGGAATGATTTATCTTTTTCATTAAATACTTGTTTATTGACAAGGCGAAAATACAAAATATATTTGAATGCGATCAATTATTCATTTTCGGCTTTATCTCCAATCATAAACAAAAGGAACGAAAAGGGGAAAGCAAAGAGAGTCACACCGGCCTGAGTTTCAAGTGTATCCTCCATAAGCATTGAAAGAAGCATAGTAATAAAGAATACCAAGAAAAGATAATTTCCCATTTTTCTCATCTTTATAGGAGGATAGAAAAGTGTAACCATAAACCATATAAAACCGATAATTCCAAATGTTGCAAATATTGTCAGATATTGGTCATGAGTTCTGTTAACCCAAAGATTTTCTGCAAGTCGGGTATCCGAATTTTTATATTGCTCATAAAACGCGTCAGAGATATCGCCTGTACCAACTCCAATCCAGAAATTCTGTTTTACAATTCCAACTGCAGCTTTCCAGAATTCAAAACGCTGTAACAGGGAATGTCCGCTGGGGTTTCCGCCTCTGCGATAGCTGTCGTAACTCCAAAGCAGCTTATAAAGCCTGGTGTTAAGACTTAGCTTTTGGGTGTAATGATAATTGGCTATTCCAAGTTCCACAGCCCGGATATCATCCTTATTCAATTTTGAAATTCCAACCGAATCTTTACGCAATCCTCTGGAGTTCAAATATCTGTAAAGTGTATATTTTACCGGCTGACCTTTTGAATCTTTACCATTAAAATCAAATTGGCTTCTTTTACTCCACTCCTTTTTAAGCTCCTTATTGCAAATATAAAGCCCTATATAACTACCGTTTTCAACAGGCATTTTTACAGTATCATTATAATAAAGATTTCCATTTATAGTATATGCATCAATATTTTGTAATTCCTGTTTATTAGGTGTGAGGTATGATTTGGCTACATCGTGAATGTAGAAAAACCCAAAAAGAGGTACCACGATTAGCAAAAGAAATATTGACAAGCGGTAATAGATATTTCTTTCTTTAAGTATTTCGATAAACGCAATGATAAACGCAACGAACAAAACTATAAATATACCTGTAACAGACTCAATAATAAACAGAAACATCATCATCCACACTACAGCAGCAAAAGAAACAATTTTCATTATTAAGTTATGTCGGTAAACATTAAAGGCCAGGTAAACCGTCACAAAAATTGCCAGTGCGGTATTCAGGCTGAATCTCACGTGCGAAATAAAAGGAGAGATATTCCGAAAATCGTTTATCTCCTTAAACATATAAATCCCAACACTGATAAAAGTACCAGCTAATACAGCTCCGGCAAACACCTTCAGAATAATATTAAATTGTTTCCTGTTAATTGGTTCTATTGTTGAAAGAATGAGCGGGAAGATTAGAAGCGGAATTTTTATTCTCAAATCTTTTATGGCATACTGAAAGTCGCTGGTATAAAGCAATCCAACAATATGAAGCAGATAAAGTGAAGCAAGGACAAGGGCAGCCTTATTATTAACAAACTTTTTTATTTTATTTTTAATATCTCCTTCCAGAAGCCAGTTGCCAATAAGAAGAAACTGGGCAATACTCATTCCAAAGCGGGACAAAGGAATACTGATAGCCAACAAAATAAATGCTACAAAATATATTAGGCGGTGATTAATACTATAACGCATTTAATTATTATCATCTTTACCGGCAACCCCGAGAATCGTCAGATAACCAGATTCGTCGCTAAGAACATCAATTGCTTTATTTATATCCTCATCATCATTTAAAGATGCTATTATTCTACCCTTTTGATAATAGTACCTTGTTACAATCTCGAATTTCAATATTTTTTTGATCTCATCTTTATGCTTCACCAGATCACCCTTTTTATTTTCAAGAATTTTTGCCCTTAACGCTTCAAATTCAGGCTCAAGGCTCGTAAAGTAATCGTCATCCTCTGCCGATTCTTTCATATCTTCAAGTGATTTTTCGCAGTTCGTTGAATAATCATAATCCTTATCACTGATATAGGCTACGAAATCATTAAAAACATCATCAGTTATTTCAAATTTCTCTGGCGGTTCAATCGAATCATGCTCCCTTTCAAATTTCCCGGCATAATCAAAAAACAGATATTTTATAAAAAGAGTATAGCTTAGATTACTCATTTTTCCCAGATCAACCTTAATGTCAGGCTCAATGCCACCACCATCATAAACTGTTCTTCCATTACTGGTTTTAAAAGCTGTAATTAGTGAGTCTGCTATTTCACCAGAATGTCCGTTTTTATCTTTATGAAAATAATCGATTTTCTGAATGCATCTCCCACTCGGAATATAATATTTAGCAACGGTTACTTTCAACTGTGCGTTATACGAAAGGGGGATTACATTTTGAACAAGTCCTTTACCAAAAGTCCGCTGTCCTATTACTACTCCACGGTCCAAATCCTGCAGAGCTCCTGTAACGATTTCAGAGGCCGAAGCGCTTCCGTCATCTACCAAAACAGCCAAAGGAATTTCAACATCAGTTGGGGCATTTCTGGTTTTATATGAATAATTCTTACTTTCCAGCTTCCCTTTTGTACTGACAACCATCTGGCCCTTTTCAACAAATATATTTGTAATATTAACAGCCTCTTGCAAAAGCCCGCCACCATTTCCTCTCAAATCAAGAATAACACCTTTTAGATCATTGTTTTTTTTCAATTCAAGAAAAGCCATTTTTACCTCATTTCCAGCGTTATGAGTAAACCCTGTAAGTTTAATATATCCAAAGCCATCACCCAAAACACCATAATAGGGGATATTATCAATCTTGACGTTCTCTCTGGCAAACTCCTTTTCTATTGGTTCGGCAACACCCTCACGTTCAATAAGAAGTGTCACTTTTGTTCCGGGTTGACCTTTCAAAATAGCACTGACCTCACTGGTGGTTTTGCCCTTTGCCGATTTACCGTCAACCTCAAGAATTTTATCTCCGGCTTTCAGGCCTGCGAGTTGTGCCGGCTTTCCCTCATAAGGCTCAGAAATAACAACCCAGTCATCACGCATCTGTATCATTGCACCTATTCCCCCATATTCGCCGGTAGTGATAAATCTCACATCTTCGATATCCGACTCAGGAATATAAACTGTATATGGATCAAGCGATTCAAGCATTGACTTGATACTCGTTTCAGCAAGATTACCCGGCTGAATATCATCAACATAGTTAATATCCAACTCCTTTATTACTGTGGCATAGATATCAAGATTTTTCGAAATCTCAAAATTATTTTTGTTTTGCCCCAAAACCGAAGAAGAGAATATAACAAGATAAATAACAGACAAATTGATCAGAACCAATTTCATCTTTTTCATATTTTTATAAATTGCTGATTGTTTCATTTTATTATATATTTGATATTATATATTTTTCAAACTGTCAATTAATCCAATCACGGAACAGGGTCATAACCACTGCCGCCCCAAGGATTGCACGACAAAAACCGCTTGAGTGCCAGCCACCCTCCTTTAAAAGGTCCAAACTTTTTAATTGCCTCCACACCGTAAGATGAACAAGAGGGTGTATATCTACAGGAAGCTGCAAAATAGGGTGAAATGGCCACCTGATAAAACCTTATCAGTAAAATAAAAAATTTACCCAGCAGTTTTTTCATATTCAGATTTACAACGCTCCAAAGCTAGTATTATTTTCTCTTCAATCTCATTATAAGAGACAATATCGTTTGAAATATATAACAAAGCTAAAACGCAGGTTTTATCTCTTTCTCTCAAAAACTCATACAGAGATTCCTTATTTTTTCTGTATGCCTCCCTTATTCGTCTTTTTAGCAAATTACGATCAACCGCTCGTTTGAACTTACGCTTTGGCACAGAAATAAGCACCTGAGCAGGATATTTCCCTTCAAGAAGATAATCGAGCCACACTACTTTTACAGGATATTGGGAAAAGGAGTTCCCCTTTAAGAACAGGCTTTCGATAATCTTTTTGCGCGATAAACGTTCCTCTTTTTTAAAGGTATGCATCGGTAATTATTGGCTTTGCAGCTTTTGATTTGTACTAACTATAGCATTCCATACAAAAATATTTATTAGATCACCCGATCTAACAATATGATAGCGCTGCCAAAACAACCCTAATTCTTTTTTGCCTTCTCAAGATACTCCTCAATAGCAACAGTCATTGATAAAGCAGTCTTTGTCGGGGCAATTATATCGGGTTTCAATCCGGATTCTTTGATAGCCTTAACTGTAGTAGGGCCAAAGCCTGCAACAAGAGTGCTATTCTGAATAAAATCAGGGAAGTTCTTATGCAGCGATTTTACTCCTGCCGGACTAAAGAAGACTATCATATCATACTCTTCGATTTTA
>JAUVIX010000170.1 GCA_030592565.1 Chlorobiota bacterium | reverse complement strand
TTTTTTAAAAAAAGATTATTTTTCAGTACATCAAAAAATGCAATCAGATACAGAATATTTATACGTATAATACTCTTTGTATAGTAATTGAATTTAGGAATTCCAGGAAAAAGTGAGAGCAGTCCTATTATTGTGAGAGCCGAAAATAGTAATAGATATTCGACACCCTGAGTTATCATAATTCCGACTGTAATGTAGCTTAAAAACAGAAAAACCGGGATGAGCAGCCTGAGATACTTATGCCAGAACAGCATGGTTTTTTGTTTTGTGCTTAAATCTTCCAACAGTGCTTTATCTCCCAAGATTTGCAAAAATCCGATGAGATATCTTTTAATTCTTTTGTAGTCGTACAGATGTGAAAAGTTGTTATCTGTTATCTGACACTCCTTCTTCATTTCAATTTGCTTTTTTGATAAAATCCTTAGACTTAAATAGAGGTCATCCAAAATTATATTTTCGGGAATAGTAGAATAGCAATCTTTCTTTATGGCATAGAATGGACCGTAAACACCAATTAGGTTTCCTAAATTGCTTTCAATTGTTTTAAGAAAATTTTCATGTTTTCGTACTAAGGAAACTGACTTTCCTATATCAACTGGAGAAATACAACCCGAAACAGCACCAACATTTTCAAAGGCCAATGGCTCAACAATATGCTGAAGGGCATTATCTGATAAATTCTGTCGTTGATCACAAAATACAATATTATCATATTTTGCTGTCTTAACTCCAAGATTCATTGAGTGTGGAATACCGTTATGATATGCTTTTCGAATGATTTTAATATCCGGCACATCTTTGAAACTGTCCAATATGCCGGAAGTGCCATCCGTACTATTGTCATCAATAATTATCATCTCCCTGTTTTTAAATTCTGAAAGTTCATTGAGAAGAAAAATGATTTTATTCCTTAAAAACTGTTTCCCATTATATGTGAGTAATATCAGGGATATACTGTCTGTTTTGCCAGATTTTGGCCCACTAGCTGTTTGCTTTATAGGCATTATCATCATCCATACCGGATACAGCAAATATAATAAAATCAAAAAGGATGTTATCCAAAAAACTATTGTCATTTTTTCATACTTTACAAATTATTCTTTTTAAATATCTTGATTTTATAAATGGATTTTAGTATCAAATATAATCTTTCGCCTGTTGCCTCAGGAAGCATAGTTTGAATTTTGCGCGATGTCTCTTTTGCCACATCAAACAACCAGTTCTTTTTGTCCTTGTTGCTATAAAAGCCTTCCTTTTTGGCCAGATTAATTGTTTCCAGCCGTTCATTATACGAAAAGTCAGGAGTTTCGAAGACAATTCTTGGATTTATTGAGTGAAACTCGTGAATCTTTTGTGTAGCTAGCTTCCCGTTTTTCAAAACATAATCCCACTGTGGAGTTCGCTTAAAAGGTAAAACGGAATAGAAGTTGACATAATCACATTCGGATTCCTTGGCATAATCTATTGACTCTTTTACGGTTTCAAAAGTATCGCCAGGACTTCCGATAACAAACTGACACAAAACTTCAATACCGGCATCTCTGAAAATTTTAATCCCTTCGGTCAGTTTTTCAATAGTCGTTTGCTTATTCATCTTTTTGAGGATGTCATTATTTGCCGATTCAACCCCGATTGCAACATTATAACAACCGGCTCCCTTCATTTTATTTGCAGTGTGTTCGGTAATGATATCGGCTCTTACTGAAGTTGACCATAATATTTTTATCTCCTTTTCTACTAAAAGTTCGCAAAACTGGTCAACTCTTTTCAGATCAATATTAAAACTATTATCGGCAAATACTACAATCTTTTTTCCATAATTTTGACTCAGATGTTCCAGTTCACTGACAACGCTTTCAGGCTCTCTTTTTCTCCATTTCGCATCCCAGATAAACGTGGAATTGCAAAAAGAACACATATACGGACAGCCTCTGCTTGTAACAATCCGGTGAAGAGGATATCTGTCCATCGGAAAGAGATCATAAGCAGGAAAAGGCAGACTGTCTATATCCTGTATCTGTTTTCTTGGCCGGTTTGTTATGATTTCCCCATTTTTCTTTTTATACATTAATCCGTCAATATCTTCCAGATTTCCATTCCCTTTGATATATCCAATTAACTTTGAAAAAGTTATTTCTCCTTCACCATAAACAGAATATTCTGCAGGAGTATCTTCAAAAATTTCCTCCATAATGGTAGTCACATAGGGGCCACCAAGACAGATGGGTGTTTTTTTACTGTTCTTCTTTATCCTGTTAAAAACACTTATCACTTCAAAATAGACAGGCGATAGAACTGTAATACCAATAAGGTCAAATGATGTTTTGAAAAACTGTTCTGTCTCTTTTGAAGTTGCTACATGAGTGTCAAGGATTTTGAATTCCAGATTATTATGATGTTCTCTTGCATAAGCAGCGAGATAACCCAACCCGAGGTGAACTGTTTTATACCTTCTGTCTTTATTTGGAAAAATTAATCCTATTTTCACTTATTTGTATTTTATAGATACTGTTTATTTTTTTTCAACGTTTCAATTTACCACTCAATTACTTGTCTGTTTCTGAAAAATTTCCCTGTTGGAATTTTCTTCTCCAAAGTAAGCCATACAGCTGTATCTGCACCTTCACTTACTGAAAGCGGTGCATTTGGCCCACCCATTTCTGTTCTTACCCAACCTGGACACATTGCATTTACTTTTATTCCTTTTTCTTTAAGCTCATTGGCGAGCATTATTGTCAGGGCATTTAACGAAGCTTTTGACATGCTGTATCCGGGATACTCACCGGTTAGTTTTTTAAACTCACCCATACCACTGCTTATATTGATAATTCGTCCGTTATCACTATTTTGCACCAAAGGGATAAAATTGCGCATCATTCTCCAGGCTCCATAAAAGTTAGTACTCATTGTGTTTTTAACGCTACTCAGAGATGCCTCTGAAGCTCCCTTTCTATGTGGGGTAATTCCGGCTTTTTTCAATAAAGGAACAAACACTTGTGTCATACGCCATACGCCGTATAAATTAGTCTCCATTATTTTCTTTACATCATCGAAAAATGATTTTTCATCATTATCGCGTTGTGCACCAACACCGGCATTGTTGATTAGAACATCCAGTTTGTCAAAATCACTACTTATAAAAGCAAAAAGGTTTTGGATGCTTTTTTCATCTGTAACATCAAGTTGCCTTGCAATAACATTTTTACTCAGTTTTTTGGCTGCCTTCTTTCCCTTAATGATATCTCTCGACCCAAGTATAACCTTGTGTCCAAGATTGTCAAGCTGTCTGCAAATCTCAAAGCCAATACCCCTGTTTCCGCCTGTTACTAATACAATTTTCATCTGTTTAACATTTGTTATTCATATTAATTTAGTAGATTTTTTAGCATTCTGTACCAAATCCTTGCAGAAATCAGAGGTAGCATAATTATCAGTGCTTTTCTGTTTTTAACCGGATATTTCATAATTGAAGCAAGCATATTCCTGCTGAAATGGTGACAACAGGCATTGCAATATCCATGGTATTTTTCTTTTTTCATGTCTTCCCTGAGTTCACCTGTTGCTTCATTCCATAATTCCATCAAACCAGACTCTTTATTATTATGGATATTTAATTTAGCAGGTGCCAATCCACAGGGTAGAATGCTTCCATCGTAAGAAATTTCAATTATTGCATCAACCTCTCTGCAATAAAACTTCTTAAGTACCTTATGGAAAAACCACTCTTCTTTTCTGTTTGAAGCAGACCTAAGATAATGCTCAATCCAGGGTAATATCCTGTAAACATTTGTATTGATGTGATGCGATTTTTCAAACTTCAATATTTTTTTTAACTCATCTTTTAGTTTATCAATTTCATTAGTGTCAATATTCATATTAGCTTTGTCATCAAGCACATGTCTGTCAGGATAATTTGAATAGTATATTATAGGCTGGTACAGCACTTGCCTGACTCCATAATTGTAAGCTTCGACAAAAGATTCAAACAAAGTGCGGGAATTATATTTTGAAATGGCTGTTAATATGGTCACCGGTATTTTCTTTTTCATCAATTTATCCAACGATTTAAGTGCATTGGAAAGTGCAGCTTCCGCTCCCCGCGTAAAGGTCTCTATCTCATTACGAAAGGAGTCAATAGAGACATTTATCTCTGTGCCGGTTTTCTTCAGGACATCCAAATCACCATCAGAAAGTTTGTAAACAGTCATTCCGTTTGTCGTAATGGAACAATGAATTTTTTTTAATCCTGCATACTCTACAATATCAATAATTTTGTCAAATAAAAACGGTTCACCTCCATTAATTGAAAACTTGGGAATTTTATTAATCTCCATTTGGTCAATAATCCATTTCAAGTCATCAACAGAAAGAGTATCGGTTGTTGAAGTGGGAATACTCTGGCCTATTTCGCAGTAAATACACTTTTGATTGCATTTGGCCGTAATATTTACCGACACCATTGCAGGTTTTGACCTGCCGGCAAATAATGCGAAAAATTCCGGAACATAATTATTTCCAAATTTTGATGCCATTCAAACAGTTGAATATATTAATCAGGATATCAAGTTGTACTTAATATGGGCAAATGTACAAATTTTTTTTTGTTGGATTAAACTGTAGTTACAGCTATATTTGCAGCAAATTCAGGTTTCCTATTTATAATTTAAGAGGAAGATAAATTAGTGGTAAATGGTATTTTGAAAATACGAGCTAAGCAGTTAGTCAGACAATTAGAAGGAATTGGAATATTCAGATTTCTCTTTTTACTTGGTCTTTCTGCGTTTTTATTTTATATAATATTTATGCAACTTGGCCAATCACCGAATCATTACTATATCTCTGCCGGTTATGGACTTTTAATTCTATCCATTCATTTACAAAGATCAGACAAACAGTTTTTAAAAATTATTATAACTCATACGCAAAAGGTTTATTACTCCGAATATCTTGTGTTGTCAATTCCTTTGATTCTAAGTATAGTTTATTACAAACTTTGGATTGATTTACTGCTTATATTTTTGATGATATTGATAGCTGGATTTATTAATTTCACCCCCCGCGTTACTAACAAACATAACAGATTTATCAGGCTGATTCCTGACGATAGTTATGAATGGAAATCGGGAGTGCGAAAAAGTTTTGTTGGAATAATCTTTATCCTGATAGCAGGAGTTGGTGGAAATTTCTTTTTTGAGGCAGCTATTCCAATTGCCATATTAGTATTGAGTTTAATTGTTATCAACTTCTATCAAACAGGTGAGTCGGAGATTTTTCTAATCATTAAGGAAACCGGGGTCAATCAATTTCTAAAAGGGAAAATTATAGAGTTTATTATTCAATTTACAATGTTAGTTACCCCTTTGGTTTTATTGTTTATCCTGTTTTATCCAGAATATTGGTTTATACCTTTTGTTGAACTTCTTATGATATATTTTGTCTTTATTTACGTCGTTCTGTTAAAATATGCATTTTATATTCCCAATGAAAAACTCATTGCAAGTCAGACCTTATCTGCAATTGGTGCACTTAGCCTGTTGTTGCCGTTTATGCTTCCGGTTACATGGCTGCTTTCAGTCAGGTTTTATTATAAATCATTGTCAAACTTAAAACCATATCTTTATGATTTCGATTAATAGCCTTACGGTTTCATATACTAAAAAAAGGAAGGTTATTAATGACCTTAGCCTTGCTCTCGAAGGGGGAAACATTCACGGTATTGTTGGGCTTAACGGAGCAGGTAAAACTACGTTGCTGAGAACTTTGTATGGCTTACTGAAACCAGATTCGGGTACAATTACTTTGTCAGGGAATTCTATTTCAAAAAAGCAAATAGGATATCTTCCAACTGAAAACTTTTTTTATTCAAACATAACGGGTTCAGAATATTTGAATCTATTCAGAAATAGAGCATTTGAAATCGAAAAATGGAACAAATTATTCGGATTGCCACTTGAAGAGTTGATTGACAATTATTCATCCGGTATGAAAAAGAAACTTGCCCTGCTTGGTGTATTAAAATTGGATAAACCTGTAATGATACTGGATGAGCCTTTTAACGGACTTGATATTGAAACGGGCCGAATCTTAAGGTCGGTACTTCTACAATTGAAGAAAACCGGAAAACTGATAATCGTTACATCCCACATCCTCGAAACCCTTACCAACCTGTGCGATTGTATTCACCATATCGAAAATGGAATTATTGATATAACCATTCAGAAACCGGAATTTGAAGCTTATGAGAAACAATTGTTTGCAAAAATTGAAAACCAAAGTGAAAAATTGATTTCAGATTTGGGAATTTCTAATTGAATGGAAAGTAAATTTTTTTCAGCATTTCTATTTCAATAATTTCTCAATTGCTCCCCAAAGCAGGTCAGCCGATTTCTGCCAGGAGAAAAGCTCTGCTCTTTTTTTACCTTTTTCCACTAATGACTTCCGAAGGTTTTTATCTGAAGAGATTTGCGTCATAGCATTAGATATTGATTCTACTGAAAAAGGGTCGATGATCAGTGCTGCATCTCCGGCAATCTCTGGCATCGAAGTTACATTTGAGGTGAGTACCGGAGTCTCAGCATAAAAAGCTTCAACAATTGGAATTCCAAAACCCTCAAAATAAGAGACATAAGTCAATGCTAGAGCAGAGCCAACAACTTTTGTCAACTCTTCAAGCCTGAGTCTGCCCGAAAATATTACACCATCTCTAAAATCCATTTTTTCATAAGTGGCTTTAATCTCATCTGTCCAGTACTGTTTTTCGCCGACAATTAAAAGCTTAGTATTATTTTTGTCTGAGCTTTTAAATAAATCAAATGCTTTAAACAGATTGACAAGATTTTTACGTGGATGTAAAGCTCCCACAAAGACAAAATATGGCGAACCATTGGTATATTTATCCTGAACTATTTTCTTTTCCGTTTCATTAACCGGTTTGAAATTCGGATTTGCACCATTGTAAACCACATCAATTTTTTCCGGATTGACACCATATTTTGTTGCTATATCGTTTTTTGAATATTCCGAAACCGTTGCAATCCTTTTTGCTTTTCGTGCATATTTCGGGAAATAGTATCTGAAATGTTTGCGGGGTGCCCAGGGAAGGTCCTTCGGGTAATATTCAAAATTCAGGTCGTGAATTACTGCAAGAGATGGAACATTAGTGGATAGCGACAGATAGCCATCGGGAGAAACAAAAATATCGGCACCTGTCTTTTTTAAAATGTATGGTATTGAATACTCAAACCATAAATAGAAAAGCACCGGATGCCGTGCCTGTGGCGGAATGACAACAGGTGTTACATTATCGGAAAAGATAAAACTTTTATCATATTTCCGATCGAAAATAAAAATAAACTCGTGCTCGGGGTGCTGCACAGTTATTCGTTTTAAGGTCTCATAACTGAACCAACCAATCCCTTCAAGTTTGTTTTTCAACAGAAGCCGTGTGTTTACCGCAATTTTCATCGAAATTATTCTAACTTTGCCGCAAATATCCGAAAAAATTAATGAAGGCATTAATAAAAAAAACACTTCAGCGTATTTTAGGTTTTGATAACTATCTGTTTATCTTCTCCCTTTTTACGATTTATACACTTCGATGGAATAAAAATGAGAGGGATTTTCTCTTTTTTCTGAAATTAATTCCCAACGAAGGAATAGTGCTTGATATTGGTGCAAACATTGGGATTATGACCACTTACCTTTGCCGTAAACTGGATAATGCTACGACTTTTGCTTTTGAACCAATGCCAAATAATTTGAAGGCT
>JAUVIX010000177.1 GCA_030592565.1 Chlorobiota bacterium | reverse complement strand
TATAATTACAACTGTGGTTGGAAACAAAAATTACTGGGTACATATTGTTAATACACCAGGCGTTCCCTGGTGGCTAAAATTCCCTGTACCACTAATGCCAATAGTTGAGATTATGGGTCTATTCACAAAACCTTTTGTGTTGATGGTTCGTCTCTTTGCCAATATGACTGCAGGACACATCATAGTTCTAGGGTTTATAAGTTTGATTTTTATCTTTGGTAAAATGAGTGTGGGGCTTGGATATGGTGTTTCGATTGTGTCAGTTGGATTTTCAGTATTTATGATTATTCTCGACCTGCTTGTTTCGTTTATTCAGGCATATGTTTTTACACTGTTGTCAGCACTTTACTTTGGTATGGCTACAGAAGAACACCACTAGGTATGAAATGGCAACAGAAGCACTTGGTTTGGAATGGTAGAGACACACGGACGTGTGTCAAAAAAAAAGTAAAATAAACAATAGAAATTAATATTCATTATTCATTAAACAATTATTATTATGACACTTTTAGCGATTTTATTACAAGCTGTAGCAGAAACTGGTTTTGCCCAAATGGGAGCCGGTATTGGAGCTGGAATAGCAGCAATCGGTGCCGGTATAGGCATCGGACAGATTGGTAAAGGCGCTGTTGAATCTATTGCCCGTCAGCCTGAAGCTGTAGGTGATATACGTTCAAATATGATCGTAGCGGCGGCTCTTATCGAAGGTGTTGCATTTTTTGCTATTGTTGTTTGTTTGTTAATTATCTTCTTGTAAGCGCAGATGAACTTTACCTGTATGTGCCGGCGGTTGGCTGGTACATACAGGTTTTATTAAAATTGACAGAAATTAGTTTGATAATTTAATATATTTTGAAATGGAATTAATACAACCTGGTATAGGATTGATATTCTGGATGACACTCTCGTTTTTGATTGTACTTTTTATCCTGAAAAAGTTTGCCTGGAAACCGATTCTTAATGGACTTAAGGAGAGGGAAAATTCAATTGATGATGCATTAAATGCAGCTGAAAAGGCTCGCGATGAGATGAAAGACCTTAAAGTCGACAATGAAAAACTTATAATGCAGGCCAAAGAAGAGCGTGATAATATTTTGAGAGAGGCACATAAGGTGAAGGATTCAATTATTATGGAGGCAAAAGAAATAGCCCAGGTCGAGGCTAACAGAATTGTCGATGGTGCTTTGGTTACAATTGAAAACGAAAAGAGTGCTGCTATCTACGACCTAAAAAATCAGGTAGCAAATTTATCAATTGAAATTGCTGAGAAAATCATGAAAGAGGAGCTTAAGATAAAAGGGAAGCAGAAAGAGTTTCTTAACAAACTTGTTAGTGAAATAAAATTTAATTAGTCATCCTGACATTTAAAGTATGAAAGGAAAAATTTTAGCATCCAGATACGCAAAAGCAGTCTTTGAACTGGCTCTTGAGAAGAAGCAGCTTAATGATATTAATAATGATATGAAACTCATTGATAATGTTACTAATGCTAGCAAAGAGCTAATGTTGCTTCTGCGTAATCCGGTACTTAACCCAAAAAAGAAAAAGGCTGTCCTGAAAGCAATTTTTGAAAATAAAATTCAACCACTTACATTAATGTTTGTGTTTATACTCACTGACAATGGACGTGAGTCGTATATCAGGGTTGTGGCAGAAGCGTTTCAGGAGCTTTATAACATACATAACAATATTATTAGAGCCAGCTTAACAACTGCTGTTGAAATTGATTCTGAAATAACGAACAGTATAGTTGGTTTGCTTGAAAAGCAGACTGGTGCAACTATTGAGCTTCAGAAAGAAATTAATGAAGAAATTATTGGTGGTTTTGTGCTTGATTATGATGATTATCAGTATGATGCCAGTATAAGATATGATATCAAAAGGTTGAAGAAAGTATTTGATTCTAATTTAGATTAAAAAGGTTTTTAACTAAGAAAAATTTATAAAAATGGCAGAAATAAAACCCGCTGAAGTATCTGCGATACTCAGACAACAATTATCAGGTTTTACAGATAAAGCCCAACTCGAAGAGGTTGGTACTGTTTTGCAAATAGGTGATGGCATTGCAAGATTATATGGGTTATCTAATGCTCAGGCAGGTGAATTGATTGAGTTTGAGAAGACGAATCTTATGGCAATCGTGATGAACCTTGAGGAGGACAATGTTGGTGTTGTTCTTCTTGGTGAAGCTAAAGAGATAATGGAAGGTGATAAAGCCAGGCGTACTAAAAAAATTGCATCTATTGGTGTTAGCGAAGGAATGCTTGGAAGGGTTATTAATACTTTAGGTGAACCTATTGACGGGAAAGGTCCCATTAAAGGTGATATCTTTGATTGCCCTGTTGAAAGAAAAGCTCCCGGGGTTATCTTTCGTCAGCCTGTTAACGAGCCTCTTCAAACAGGAATCATAGCAATTGATTCAATGATTCCGATAGGAAGAGGACAGCGTGAACTTATTATCGGTGACCGCCAGACTGGTAAAACTGCTATTGCTATTGATACAATCATCAATCAGAAGCAATATTATGATAAGGGTGAGCCTGTTTTTTGTATTTATGTTGCTATTGGCCAAAAGGCTTCATCAGTTGCCAATATTCAGAAGACCCTGGAAGACAATGGTGCAATGGATTATACCGTCATTGTGTCTGCTACTGCTGCTGATCCTGCTGCTATGCAGTTTTATGCTCCTTTTGCAGGTGCTGCTATTGGTGAATATTTCAGAGACACAGGCCGTGCGGCATTAATTATTTTTGACGACCTTTCAAAACAGGCAGTTGCATATCGTGAAGTTTCACTATTAGTGCGTCGGCCACCAGGACGTGAAGCATATCCGGGAGATGTTTTCTATCTCCACTCAAGATTGCTTGAGCGGGCTGCAAAAATTATTGATTCGGATGATATTGCAAAAAATATGAATGACCTGCCCGAGGCGCTGAAGCCAATTGTTAAAGGTGGTGGCTCGCTGACAGCTTTGCCAATTATTGAAACACAGGCTGGTGATGTTTCTGCTTATATTCCTACTAATGTTATTTCGATTACTGATGGACAAATATTTCTTGAGACTAACCTGTTTAATGCTGGTATAAGACCAGCTATTAACGTTGGAATTTCTGTTTCGAGGGTGGGAGGTAATGCTCAGATTAAGGCAATGAAGAAAATTGCAGGAACTCTAAAACTTGACCAGGCACAATTCCGCGAACTTGAAGCATTCTCTAAATTTGGTTCCGACCTTGATGCCTCTACTATTGCTGTACTTGATAAAGGAGCGAGAAATGTTGAAATACTAAAACAACCTCAGTATTCACCTATTCCGGTTGAAAATCAGATTGCAATATTATATTGTGGAACGAAAGGATTGCTGATGAATATTCCTATTGATAAAATTAAGTTATTTGAAGAAGATTATTTGAATCTTCTTGAAGCCAGACACAAAGATGTTCTTGATTCTTTACGTAAGGGAATCGTGAATGATGATATTGTGAGAACACTTGAGGACGTTGCGGGTGAAATAAGTAAGAATTATGAAAAGTAAACTACTGAAGAGTTGAAATTTTGAAATCTGAATTCATAAATCTAAAATAAAATAGATGCCCAATTTAAAGGAAGTAAGAATACGAATTGCATCTGTAAAGTCAACACGACAGATTACCAGTGCAATGAAAATGGTTGCAGCTTCAAAGTTGCGTAAGGCGCAAAGTGCCATTACTCAGTTGCGTCCTTTTGCTGCTAAATTGCAGGAACTGTTAAGAGATTTGAGTGCAAGTCTTGATAGCTCTGATGATAATAGTGTTTTTTCTGTACAAAGAGTGCCAAAAAAAGTTCTGATTATTCCTGTAACTTCAAACAGGGGTTTGTGCGGGGCTTTTAATGCAAATATTATTAAGACTACAAATATTCTTATTGAAGAGAAATACAGCGAACAAATGAAGTCGGGGAACCTTAGCCTGATAACTATTGGCAGAAAGGCTTCTGAGTTTTATGGTAATCGCAATTTCGATATTGTTAGTGTTGAGGACGAAATTTTCAATAACCTGACATTTGAAAATGCCGCAGCGATTTCTAACAGGGTTATGGATATGTTTGCCAAAGGTGAATTCGACAGGGTAGAACTTGTGTATAACCAGTTTAAGAATGCTGCAACGCAAGTGTTAACAACTGAGCAGTTTCTGCCAATTGAACTTGTCGAATTGGAAGATGGTGATGGTAAACATGAAAATGTTGACTACATCTTTGAACCAAGTGAGGAGGAGCTAGTTATTGACCTTATCCCAAAATCGTTAAAGATACAGTTTTATAAAGCCATTCTTGATTCTAATGCATCTGAGAATGGTGCCAGAATGACTGCGATGCATCAGGCAACTGATAATGCAACAGAAATGCTCAAAGACCTTAATCTTTCATATAATAAAGCACGTCAGGCCTCTATTACTAATGAGATACTTGAAATAGTCAGCGGTGCTGAAGCATTAAAAGGATAAATAAATAGCCCCGGCCTTCAGGTCGGGGAATAAATGAAAAAGGAAAATTGTTTTGGCGAAATTTTTGCCATTTTGACTTGGCTTGAAGTTAAGTTGTACATTTGCAAGGTGCAAAAATTATGACAAAACTTAACTGCTTGAATTATAATAAATACTGTTATTATTACATAGAATATTTCGTTATGATCGCAAAAAAAGTAGAAACAGCGCTGATTAATCAGATTAAGCTCGAGGAGCAATCTTCTAGGATTTATATGGCTATGGCCTCCTGGTGCGAAGTTAACGGTTTTCCTGGTGCTGCCAGATTTCTTTACACTCACTCTGATGAAGAGAGAATGCATATGACTAAGCTTATTAAGTATGTGAATGATAAGGGAGGATATGCTGTATTGCAAAATCTTGAAATGCCTGATGATAAATTTCAAAATCTTTTTGATGTTTTTGACAAGATTTTAAAACACGAGGAGTTTATTACCGAGTCGATCAATGAGCTTTACGAGATAGCTTTTAAGGAAAGGGATTACACAACAAGTCAATTTTTGCAATGGTATATTGAAGAGCAGATTGAAGAGGAGAGTATGTTTAAAGGTATCCTTGATAAATTCCGTCTTGCCGGAAACCAGACAGGCGGGCTTTTCCATCTTGACAAAGAGTTGGATGCACTTTCGGTGGCTACTCCTGCTGCTGAAGGTAATGCTTAATTGAATTAGGCAGATATTAAAATGCCCCATACGTTATCGTTTGGGGCATTGTAATTTCAGGGTATGGATACTATTAAATCTCTTCTGTCTCAACAATTTTTGCCAACAAATCGGCATAAGGTATAAAGAGATAATCTTTGCCTTCAAATTTCATCTCTGTACCTGAAAATTTCTTATAGAGAACAACATCTCCAGCTGAAACTGCAGGATTTTCGATATTTCCCAGAGCAATAACTTTCCCCATCTGAGGCTTCTCTTTTGCTGTATCAGGAATAATAATCCCACCGGCAGTTTTTGTTTCTGTAAATTCTTCCGATAATTCGATAAGAACATTTTCGTTTAACGGTTGTAATTCTTTCATCTTATATTAATTTTAAATGTTTATATTTTATTTATTTTGTTGTTTTAAAATCCAAAATCGTCAATATATATACTTGTGTCTATAATTTTTTAATCTTTTATCTTTTAACTATCCTTGTATTCCAAGCAGGTTGTTAATTTTCACTTTATCAAACCCTACTATCATTTGCCCGCTTATATCGGTTTGAGGAACACCGTTTTGTCCGCTTTTGCGCTGCATCTCCTGAGCTGCTTTCTGATCCTTTGAAACATCAATATCAGAAAAACGAATACCATTTTTCTTCAAATGAGTTTTTAAAGTAGTGCACCACGAACAAGATGGTGTTGAATAAACAGTTACACGTTTCTGAGGCTTATCATTGGAAGCAGCTTTAGCAGCATATACAGCATTTTCGAAATATGATTTATAGAAATCCGGTGCGTGACATCCTTTCACTACATTCACAAATTCACCTTTTTCAAATTCAATTAACGTTGGTACTGTTGTAACATTGTAATTGGGATGAATATCTCTGACACTCGTTACATCTGCTGCCAAAACTTCGATATTACCATCTGTCATATTTACTGATGATATATTTTTTAATGAACATTCACTCTGCTCCGAGCCTTTTTTGTATAGCAACAGATAAGCTTTCTTCTTGTCTTTTATATTGTTTAGTAATTCGTTATGTGATGCGATTTTTCTCATTCTCATTTCCTTTTTAATTTTGGTTGATTCCAATATCAATTTATATGCCATTACAATTTTCCTATAAGCAATTTTGCATTTGTCAATATAAAATGCCATAATGACACATAGTTTTTTATGCAATTCACGGTAAATAAAAAGAAATCCCCATTTATTCTTATTTTTGTAAAAAAATAAATTATGGGACAATATGCAAAAATTATTGGCTGGATAATTGGAACTCTGTTATTGCTTTTTGTAATATGGTACTTTTCTAACCTTGTTGTATATATTCTTATTGCCGCAGTTCTGTCATTTATCGGGCATCCTCTTGTCGATCTGTTAGATAATGTCAGGATAGGAAAGTTCAGGTTGCCGCATTCTGTTAATGCCGGGATAGCATTGCTGGCCATAACAACTGTAATTACCCTGTTCTTTTTGATTTTTGTACCTGTGATTTCACGGCAGTCACAAATTATATCGAGTATTGACTTTGATTTTCTTGGTGATAAAATTGAAAACTATTTGCAGAATGTTGAGAATTCTCTAACAGAGTATAAAATTCTTTCTAATGATCAGACATTGGAAAAAATGATTTCAAATGAGCTTGAAGGCTTGGTAAATATGACTTCCGCACAAACCATTTTCAAAAATGTACTTGGTTTTGCAGGAACTTTCTTTCTCGGGATTTTCTCAGTTATCTTTCTAACTTTCTTTTTTCTCAGAGACAAGAATCTTTTTAGAAGAATAATCATTGCATTTGTTCCTACTGACCTTGAAGATAAAGCCAATACTATTTTATCCGACACTAGAAAACTATTATCAAGGTATTTCATAGGATTGTCTATTGAAGTTGCTACTATGATAACTATTCTGTCGGCAGTTTTGGGGATTGCAGGAATTGAGAATGCTCTTCTTATCGGATTCCTTGGCGGGCTAATGAATATTATTCCTTATTTAGGGCCGATAATAGGAACAGCTATTGGTGTTATTCTTGGTGTTGCCGGAGGACTCAGTATGGAGATGTATGGAGATGTTCTTTCAATAAGTTTAATAATAATGGGTACTTTTGCAGTTGCAAACCTGATTGATAACTTTGTGTTGCAACCTTTGATATATTCGAATAGTGTACATGCCCATCCGGTCGAAATATTTTTGGTGATAATGATGGCAGGCTCAATGGCGGGAGTGCCGGGAATGATTCTCGCAATTCCGACATATACTGTGATCCGGATTGTGGCAAAGCAGTTTCTTGGTAATATTAAGATTGTAAAACAACTTACTAAAGATATTTGATAGACTTAAGATTCAAGATGCTTAGATG
>JAUVIX010000302.1 GCA_030592565.1 Chlorobiota bacterium | reverse complement strand
TTGAAATCCTGACATAACAAGTTCCGGATTATCCAACGCAAGAGCTTATGCTAAAATCCGGAACAGCTCTAAGCAACGAGCGGCAGTCCAGACTTCTGACGGATTCCCCGCCTGAATGACGAAGTCGTGCAGGCTCACCCTACAGCACAAGGCCAGCCCCAAGATTCGGAATGACAACAGTTTGCTTGCACTATTCCCCTCTGTGCGCTGGCAGATGGGAAAGCCGAGAGGGGAGTGTGATGGCCTTGCGCGGCTGAAATGGGTGTGTTAAAATTCACAGTCCTAATTTCAAACGGATTGCGCCGGGGCGGCGCATAATCCCAACCCACTTGCTCGCAATGACGTGTTAATTAGAGAGTTGTCGTCATTGTCATTAAATATCGTATCCATTAAACCTATTTCAGAATAACCTTAGCCTTATAAGTGCTAAAGTTCCCTTTCTCATCAGTGACCTTCAATTCAAAAACGTTTTCGCCTTTATTTAGCATGTCATCGTATCTGTAAATTAACATATAATTTTTTGCATCATACTCCATCAATATCCACTTGCCGTAAAGTATTGGCCTGTATGATTTTATACCTGAGAGGTCATCTGTGATCCTGACTTTTATGGTATTCTGATTAGTAATATCTTTCCCGTTTCTGATATTTATCGGTTTTATCTCAGGCGGAATAGTATCAATAGTTATAAAGAAATTTCCAAAATTCCTTACTCTGGTTGTTATATTATCATTTTTGTATTTTCCTCCTGCCGAGGATATTTCTCCATCATCATCTAAACTTGCAATAAGTACTTTGTCAGTTAAACCATCTGGAATTTCTTTAGCGGAAATAACAAGTTCACACCAGGTTTGCAACGGAACCCAATTATAGTGCAGATGATAAACCTTGGAGAATCCGGAAGGAGGGGCAGGGGAGGTGCTGTATTTAAAGTTAAGTGTGTCGTATAGCGCTTTACCCGGAACAGTCAATTTAACTCCATCTTTTTTAAATATGTTTGTACCTGTGTATGTAAATAATGTACCACTCGTGTCATTAGAACTATTATCTAATGTATCGATAACACTCCTGACCCAAAACTCCAGATAAGAGGTATTGCCCACGATATCACTAACAGAATAAACAATTTTATGCAAATTATTGTCATCAAAATCAATTATTCCTCTGTTAATAACATCTTCATAGATACTTAACCTGTTATTTGGCTGGATATATGATTTCTGGATTGTTCTTCTTTTCTGTTTAAACTCTTTGTAATCCATAAAGCTGTTGATATATCTTGTTTCATCGAAAGAGAATGTTTCCAGTTTGTGTGCATAAACCATTATAGAGTCCACAGACAATTTAATGGAGTAAACACCATTTTTGTTATTACCTGCATTGAATGGGTCATAAGTATTGATTCCGAAATATGCCTTGCCTGAGATTTCAATAGTATCATTGCCTTTTAGCTGATATTTTGTTCCTACCCAATCAGTGTATATCTCAGCAGGAATACTTTTCCCGTTAACCAAAGAATTATTATCTGCGGGATAAACTTTTAAAACATTAATGAGGGGACGATTTTTATCTTCCACTTTAAATCCAAACAGTAGCGGGTTAATTGGTTTCTGTGTTGCTTCGTCTCTTATTTCAAAATGGAGGTGTGGGCCACCTGATCTTCCGCTGTCGCCTGTTCGGGCAATAACCTCTCCCTTTTTTACAGGGAATTGATCTTTCTTAAAATAGAGATCAACAGAATATGATTCTCTGCGATATTGTTCTTTGGTAACATACTCATTTATTATTTTATTGTATTTCTGCAAATGACCGTAAACAGACACAAAGCCATTGGGATGGGTTATGTATAAAGCCCGACCATATCCGCCAGGTGCAATTTTAATTCTCGATACATATCCATCAGCAATAGCAAAAATCTTAAAACCGGGTTTTTCCTGAGTACGAATATCCATACCTGAATGGAAATGATTCGACCGTAGTTCGCCAAATGTTCCGGATAGATACAACGGTATGTCCAGAGGTGGCCTGAAATAATCTGTAGGGTAGGTCTGGCTAAATGCTGATTGGTTGATAATAAATATGATAGATGCTATTACAAAAAAAATTATTTTCATTTTTTTAGAATTTTATTTCTCTGCAAACATAAGCATTTTCGATGCACAATTGATAGCCCTGGAGACAAATACGTGCGCAAAAACTATACTGTCTTGTTATGAACTTATAATTGCAACTATCTTTCCTTTTATACGTTACATTTAATTATTTTACAAGCTTTACATAACGCTGCATGAGATTAGGGTTTTAAAATAATTCCTATTTTTGCAAAAAAAATTATACTTCAAAATTGTAATAAGTGGCTAAGTTAGATATTTCTGTTTTATTTGTTGAGGATGAGGAGCTTTTAAGAGCAATCTATGAGCGGATACTTGAAAAGTATGTGGAGCGCCTCTATGTTGCTCAGAACGGAAAAGAGGGGCTTGAAGTTTATGAAAAAGAAAAACCCGATCTGATTATTACTGATATTCAGATGCCTGTGATGGATGGTCTGGAGATGATTGATGTTATAAGAAAGGAAGATCAGCGTGTCAGAATTGTCATCCTGAGTGCCTATGGAGAGGCTGAATATTTTATGGATGCCATAAAGATCGGTGTCAACAGTTTTTTGATAAAACCCGTAGAGACTAAAAAACTAATATCTCTTGTCGAAGAGCTTGGGAAAGGGATTGTCCTTCAGAAAGAGTTGATGGCTCAGGAATTAAAGCGTAAAGAGGCTGAAGAAAATCTTCGGAAACTAAATGAGGAGCTGGAAAAAATAATTGAAGAGCGAACAAAAGATCTTCAACATGAAATTAGGGAAAAAATCCTGGCTGAAGATGAATTGAAACAGTTAAACCTGACACTCGAGAAAAGGGTGAAAAAAGAGTTGAAAAAACGTGAAAAGCAACAACAACTTTTAATTCAAAAATCCAAGCTTGAGTCTATGGGTGAACTTTCTGCAGGTATGGCACATGAAATAAACCAGCCGCTTGGCAGTATTTCAATGGGACTTGATAACATGCTTTTTAAACTCTCGGTTGATGGTATTTCACAAGATTATTTAGTAAAAAAAATAAATGCATTATTTGATGATATTGACCGCATAAGACAGATAATTAATCATGTCAGAGTATTTTCACGCGATCAGCAGGTTGCTGCAATCGAAGTGGTGAATGTGAAAGATGTAATAAAAAATGCTTTGTCACTTGTTGAAGCTCAATATGTGAATCATAATGTTGAAATTGATCTTAATCTTGGTAAAAATGAATGCCTTACTAGCGGTAATAAATACAGATTAGAGCAAATTATTTTGAACCTGTTATCAAATGCAAAATTTGCAGTTGACGAAAAGCAGGTATTAATTAATGATATTGAATATAGAAAAATTATCACGATTAACAGTTTCTCAGATATTGATAATGTTTATATAGAGATTGTAGATAATGGAACCGGCATTTCACCTGAAACCCAGGAGAATATTTTTGATCCGTTTTTTACAACTAAAGATGTTGAAAATGGTACCGGACTTGGTCTTTCGGTCACTTATGGTATTGTTAAAGAGATGAAAGGAGAGATTAATGTTGAAAGTGAAGTAAACAAATTTACAAAGATGACAGTTCTATTACCTAAACATAAAAGTAAAGAAGTTGTCAATTTCTAATAAATCCGGCTGATGGAAAAGATAAAAATACTTGTAGTTGATGACGAAAAAAGAGTAAGGGAAGAAATCGCAGAATTTCTTTCTAATAATAAGTTTGAGGTTTTTAAAGCTGCTGCTCCATCCGAAGCTTTTAAAATACTGGAAACAAAACCGGTTGATATAATGATTCTTGATATCAGATTGCCTGAAATGGACGGACTGTCTGTGTTAAAGCGAGTGAAGGAAAATTTTCCTGAAATAGAGGTTATTATGATATCAGGCCATGGTGATATGACGAGCGTTATTGAAGCAATGCGCTATGGTGCTGCTGATTTCTTTCCAAAACCATTCAGGTTGATGGATATTAACATCGCAATACAGAGGACAACCAGGTATATAACTCTAAATCAAAAATATAAGGAGCTTGAGAAGAATTACTCATTAATTTCAAATGAAGTCCAAAAAAGTGCAGGTGTTCAGCTTATTGGTAAGAGCAGGGAGATGCGACATGTAATTGCTATGATGACTAAAGTGGCTAATGTTGAAAATACTACTGTTTTGATTACTGGAGAAAGTGGTACGGGTAAAGAGCTTATTGCCAAAGGAATTCATTTTATGAGTAACCGGAAGAAGAAGTTTTTCCATTCGGTGAACTGCTCTGCAGTACCTGAGACATTGTTTGAAAGTGAGTTCTTCGGTCACAAGAAAGGCTCATTTACAGGAGCAATTGAGAATAAAGCAGGTTGGTTTGAAATAGCAAATAACGGCTCTCTGTTTCTTGATGAAATTGGAGATATGCCGCCCAGTCAGCAGGCTAAGTTACTAAGAGTACTTGAGGAGAGAAGTGTCTCAAGAATAGGATCACACGATGTACTGAAGGTCGATGTCAGGGTGATTGCAGCATCAAATATGGAACTTGAGAG
>JAUVIX010000016.1 GCA_030592565.1 Chlorobiota bacterium | reverse complement strand
CATCCCTGGTGTATTTTATTGAATTGCAATGAGGGCAACTACCTTGCTTATTGTTCAATTGCTCCTCCCTGATGCTCAATAAATTAAATTCTGACTGATTACTTATCATTGTAAGATATTCTAACAATGTCTTTTGAGTGCTGTTCTCTAATCCTGCAAAATAGGACTTTAATGATGAGATATCCATAATTATTCTTTTTGCTAAAGTACAACTATTTTCTCAGAATACCTAAACCATAGCCACTTTTTTCTCTACATTTAATCTCTTTTTTCTCTTTCAGAAACATAATATAAAGGTAAACTGATGATGCTATATAGGCGATATCAAGTGTAATACAAGCACCGATCAACCCGTATTTTCTCAATAATAAAAACAGAAAGATAGCAGTAGCCACAAGCCCGATTGATGATTTAATTATGAGAAGTCTCATTTTGCCTATTCCCGAAAAGTAATGTCCGTAAATATTTGAAACAGCAACAGCAATAATGCCTGGAAACAGGTAAATAGTTAAAGCTTTCACCCCGACGAAATCCTCACCGAAAACAAAAGTAAACAGTGTTTCAGGGATGAAGAATAACACAATCAGAGCAAGTCCTGAAATAACAAAACTGTTCAGTGCTGCTTTTTCTGTCATTTTAATACGCTTCAAGGGGTTTGCAGTATTGATAACATTGGAATAATGAATAGCTGAAATGCTTTTGCTAACAACCCAAACTGCTTCCGTTATGGCAATAGCAATCGAAAATATCCCAAGAAGTGAAAGTCCAAGCCAGACAGAAATAAAATAGTAGGAGAGCCTGTAATTCAAGAACTGAATGAAATAACTCAGTTCGCTTTTGAAACCATAAGTTGTAATTCTTTTGGCAACATTAATATCAAAATCCCAATGGAAACGAGGTTTTTTAAAAATGGAAAAGAGCCCTAAGATCCAGATGGTTCCATAGGACAGATAGTAAGCGTAAAAAAAGACTTCAATATTTGTTATTCCAAAAAGGTAATACAGAAGCAACAGGTATATGATGATGAAGACGGGGGGCAATAATGTAAAGATATTATACAGTTTTATGTTCTTTTTCCCTAACCAGTATAAAGATGTTGTTGTTGCAAAGGAGATGAACAGA
This sequence comes from Chlorobiota bacterium, assembly GCA_030592565.1. Classification (GTDB taxonomy): domain Bacteria; phylum Bacteroidota; class Bacteroidia; order Bacteroidales; family JAADJA01; genus JAADJA01. The sequence continues at coordinate 18,559 of JAUVIX010000016.1, read as the reverse complement.
GCAATAAAAAAATATTGAAAATATTCAAAACCCTGGATAAACGCAAAGATGATGGCTCCAATAAATGTTGTAATTAATGCTCCGGGAAATGCGATGCTGAAAATCTTATTTCTGTCTAACTTGGGAGTGTGAAAAGCAAGCGTACCACCTGCAGTGATATTGTTTAAAATAACGATCAATGAAACATCAGTAATGATAATAGCTATCAACCCCCGACCTTCGTCACCCCAGAAACGGGAGGAGATTACCACAAGTGCAAAGCTGCTAATCAGAACAACGAACCGAGTGATTATTGTAAATATAGTTTCCCGCGATAGCATTATTTCTCAATCAAATGTTGTAAAAACTCTGTAAACTTATTTTTTATTGCATCCCAGTTATATTTTGATTCAGCAAGTTTTCTTGCGTTGCTGCAATGTGTTTGATAAAGTTTGCTATTGTCAATGTAATTCAGAATTAGATTAGAAATCTGCTGCATATCATCTGGTTTAACAAGATACCCGAACTTATCAATTTCAACCTCTTTACGTATTGCTTTCAGGTCAGTGTATATGACAGGTCTTTTTAATGCTGCATAATAAAATATTTTTATTGGCAGGCATCGTTGGTTTTCAAAATCATCTAAACGCAGATCCAGAAAAATGTCTGTATCATTTATCAGTTCAATGAAGGTTTGGAAATCCTGCATAGGATAAAATGAGAAACTTACATTAGCAGGAAGTGTGTCAATTATTCTTTCCAGTTCCGTTTGCTCCTTTGCATTGTCGTACCAACCAATGACCTTAACTTGTATTTTAAGATTTGGCCTCCTTTTTGTCAAAGTTTGTATGATATTCAGGAAGTTGCCAAAACCCTTTTCAAAACTAAGTTTGCCAGAGTAGGAAAGACGCAAAACATCTTTTATAAATTCCGGTTTTTTGTACTTTATGTGATTAAGATCAGGATAATAACCCGAATAAATGTATTTCTTTTTGGGGAAGAGAAAACGATATGGTTTTCCTTTATACCATTCACCAAAAATAAAAGCATCAGCCTTTGCTGCCATCAAAAAGTTAAATAGCAGGAATTTTAGGAAGTGAAATAATCTTGAAATAGGATGATAATTTACTAATAACTTTTTTGAAGGATACCATTCGGTTATATCATAAACAATTTTGGGCTTTTTATCTGCCTGGTTGCGGTATCTGGAGGCAGCCATAATCGTAAGTGGCTCCAGACAAATTATTATATCGGGTTTTGATTTTTTCAGCAGCTTCATAAATCTATTGACTTTTTCCTTTTTAGGGAAGCTGTCCCCTCCAAAACAATTTAATGTTATGCTGTTTTCGGTAACTGTTAATTCCGATTTACTACTAATGATCTCCACTTCATGTCTCGCAGATACAAGAGATTGAGCCTGATGGTAAAATATACGATCGTCTTTTGGCGGGTGTCCTGATGTAAGAAAGGAGATTTTCATTGTATACATAAAATTCAATTAGCGAAAATAGAAATAATTTAATAAACGGTTGCAAAATAAATAATCTGGACTAATTACCCGCCAGTTGAATCATTTGTTTTCACATTTGATTTTTGCGAAAGACTGCCAAAGCTGAACCTTAAAACCCCAAGTGCAACTGAAACGGTTGGCTTGTTTTGATTGAAATATGTGATAACATCACGAATCGCAATTCCTAGTTCCCACATAAAACTGTTATTGTTGAATGGGAAGAAAGATATTCCCATGGGAATTGCATATCCTGTTTCACCTCCATATATAAAACCTGTTGAAAACCTAAACCATTTAAACGGCATTAGCCTTGTTCCTATTCCGAACATTGTTTTTGTATAAGCTCCCGGAGCAGTCTTGTTAACAGGTACAAACACATCTGTCCCGAATTCATATTTGCCTTTCAATAAATAGGCCGCTCCAAAACGCATATTCATAGGCAGACCTGTTGTATAGCTTTCAGCACCTTCCCAGCCGCCCCATTTCAGGTTGTCGAAGGTTCCTGCATTTTGCAAGTCGAAGATACTATAGCTATTCAGGCCTTCATCAGTAATGTTTTTAACAAAATCATTGCTTACTACATAAACATTCCCATCCCATTTGATTTCCCCAAAATCAAGAAGGGATGCTGCTATTCTGACCTGTTTAAATAATAGTGCAGAAATTCCGAAATCCATACCCCAGCCATGTCCGATCGGTTGATACCTTGTCCCTTCCATAGCTGAAGGTGTTGGTCCGAAAGCAATACCAATTGCCGGATTTAGTGCAGCAGCGGCAATATATTCGCTACCTTCCTCATAGCCAAACCTAAACATATTATATCCCTCAACGTATTTTACTCCAATTCCTGCATATATTGATACATTCTCTTTGTTTATAATACCCCGTCCGTAAGAAAAATTGTACTCCCGATACCATTGTAATGATATCTTTGTGTTTTCTATCAGGTCAGATAAAAGGGTTGGGTCTGTTGACCATCCAACGGAGTCACCATCTGGATTAACAGCTAATGAGTCAAAATAATCAGCATTATACCCTTTGAAAATAATATCGGCAACCATATCACCCAGTTTTGAATTCCAAAAGATTTTTTCTTTTACAACTAAACCGAATCCTCCAATTTTTTCATCCTGAAAAGATAATCCTGCTCCGCTGACACTTCCTTGTACTTCCAGCCTTGTATTGCTGAACAATTCGGCAGCTTCATCTTTCTCTTCCAATGTATTTAATTGTGAATCATTACTGCCAAATAGCTCTTTAACCAGGGCTCTTTTAAGTGGCTCCGAATAAACTGTAAATCCCATTTCAGCAATGCCAAAGTTAATAAGGTGGCTGTTGTGTTTCCAGCCCAGATTGGCAGGATTATGGCCGACCGTTTGATAGTCAGTTAAAACTGCTGAACTGTAGCCTGAGCCTGTTGCGGAAAAAGAGCCTATCATATTTTGTGAAAAAGAGCTGCCAGTAAACACAAACACAAATAGAAGAAGTAAGAATGATTTTGTTTTCATAGCTGTGTATATTTAGTGCGTTGTAAAAAATATGTGCTGCTAAAATAAATGATCCTGCAAATAAAAACGATTCAGAATTAATTACAAATTTATCCTTTTCTTGTTAATAACAATACATGTAATGCAGTATATTTTTCAATTAATGGCAAAGTTTTTCGGATACACTTTTTAATGCCTTCTCAGTTTAATATTTAAATTAAGGCGTAAAGGGAAAAAATAAGGTAGAGGTTTTTTATATATTTGCATTTTTATCAATAGTTTTGATAACCATAATTTTTCAAAGGATGACATTAAGATCAGGAAGTCAATTTTTATATTGGATAATTGTCACTCTGTTGGGATTCTCTTTTATGATGATAAATTCCTGTTCTGAACCTTGTGACGGTGATTCATTTTTTGAATGGTTTGGCTTTAGCTTTGTTATTCTTGATGAAGAGACACACGAGAATTTCTTTAATAATCAAAACCCAGATTATACTTATCAGAATTTTATGGTTTATGATTCAGAGGGCAATGAGTGCGGAAGGGATGGAATAACTTTTTTTCCGTACGATGATAACAGGTATAAGGAGATTGATGTTGCTTTGAGACAGCCACTTACAAAATACTATTTTTTTCGCTTCAATGAATATGACCAGGATACACTAAAAGTTATAGTAAAAGGCACTTATTCTGATCCCTGCTCTTATGAAATGACCGAATATGTTAAAATATATTATAATGATAAAGTAGTTTATTATAACCTTTATAGAGCACCTGATGAAACAGTTAAAATTTATAAATAGACATAGAATAATTTTTTTACTAACTATTCTGGTCTGTTTTGCCATAGATGGATTTTCCCAGAAGCAAAAGCTCTCTTTTGGACTGTTTGCCGGGTATGAATTTGCATCTGCTTACTATGAGACACGTAAGGATATTCCAATGGATGAAAGAATCAAAGCTAATTACAGGGTTGGTTTAGTTGTTGAAAGGTTTGTTGATACAGCATTAGTTAATATTTCTTATGGAATCTTTTACCAGTACCGCAGTTTTGATGTGATATTAAGGGTAGATGAACTCGATCCCAGCTATACTAATTATCTGTCTGCTATAAAACCCGAGTATTATATTGTTGGAATCCCGCTGTCGTTGAATTGGAATATACTATCAAAAAGCAAAATCTATTTCAGGGCCAGAACCGGTTTATCTTTTGAAATTTCCGTATTTAGAAAAGAGGTGTCAGAATATTATAACGGTGAAACAAAAACTAGATATAGTTTAATTGCTGATGGTAATGACTGGCAATTGGGAGTACCCTTAGTCCTCGGTTTAGGCGTAGATGTAGATATAAGTAATAAAATCAGAATGGGTATCTACCCGATGATGAATCTTTACTTTAAACATTTTAATGCTACGGCAGAATCAGGTGGTGCCAGCACTTTTGGAATTAATCTGTTTTTCTTTCTTAAATAAATCAGAGAAATAACATACAAGCATATGTGACAAGCGTCCTCTCTTGTCACATGCCAAGGCTCCTCTATCATTCCAAAACCGTTTCCTACTTAATAATTGTATCCAGAATCTCCCTTGCCCCGTCCTTGTGAACCATAACTGCCAGGATTTTCAGTTTTATGTAATCCTCACTTAAAAAGAGGTATCCTTTGTGATCACCGTCAAATCCGCTTGAGCTGGAGTCTTTTATCAAAAACCACCATCCGTCATCCTTTTCGAGATAACCCACAACGTGCATACAATGGTCATCAGAAGTACTGCCGTTTCTGAAACGCATTTCACGGGCATTTTCATCAATATATTCCGAAGGAATGTCAAATGTCGGAATAATGCCAACTTCAGCATATTTGTCGTATCCCGGCTCGCTCACATCTCCACAAAAAGCTACTGTATAGCCTTTTTTTAAAGTATTTTTAAAGACTGAGATAAAATCATCTAGGTTGATATTAATATAACCGGAACTGTGCCACCAGTTATCAGCTACTTCAAGTTCGCCCCGTTCACTGTACCTTACGGCATTTGTTGACATAAAGCAGTAATAATCATCAGGTATTATCTTAATTACTGTTTCGGTAAATTCTTTTGGTGTTATCTCTTTATCTTTATACATAATGTCTTCTGGTGGAACCCCCATATAATGGTTCATAATACTTTTAACGTTGTTTACAACATCTTCTTCATTCCAGATGTTTCCTTTTTTCACCTCTCTCAGATATGCTTTCATCTCTGCAACCATTGCTTTATGGTCGTGAGCTTTTTGACCTTTCAATTTTCCTGTATAGGCCGATTCAGGAACTGCACCATAAAGTTTAATGATTTTGGGAGTTGCATTCACCTCCGAACCTTCTCCGAAATTCATTTTACCCCGATGTTCCACAAAATATTTTGCCCGCTCAACATATTCGTAATAAACCGTAAACATCTCCGACAGTTTGATTTCCTGGCCGGTTTGTCTGAAAATTTCTGATTCCAAATAGGATGTTGATGAAAAACTCCAACAGGTTCCTGTTCTTCCCTGTGAAAGTGGTGGGTTGTGCCATTGCTGCGTGTATTTCTCGGAGCTTGTTGGGAATTTATTGTTCTTGAAGTCAACCGTAAAGTAATTTTTAGGTTTGGATTCCTTTTGTGATATGTTGTATTCACGGATATCGTTAAGGATAACATTTTGATAGAAGCCATTTTCTCTGGCTTTGAAAACAGCTTTGTTTTTTTCGGGTTTTTGAGCAAATGATGAAATTGTTATTGCAAAAACTAAAACTAACAGGAGTGATTTTTTCATTGGATTAGAATATTTAAATGAGAAGGTAAAAGTAGTTGTTTTTTTTATTCTGTAAAGATATAGAAGTTATTTCCTCACAGTTACAAACTGTGAGGAACGGTGGTGGTTACAAACTGTGAGGAACGATGGTGGTTGCAAACTGTGAGGAACAGTGGTAAAGATTGCAAATAGCGATTGTTGTATTTGTGGAAGAGTGAAATTTGATGGTTGTTCTGTTCATTTGTGGACAATAATTGTAATAAGGTGGACAGTTTTTAATATTTATTTCCGAATAGAACTTTGATAAATGACAAAATATCAAGCCTGTAGGGTGTTTGGCATAATAATCGGGATAACTCCTATCAGAATCATTTGATGAAATTATGTGACGACCAGTTGTTTTATCACCTATATAATATCTCTTCTATATCATTTTTTCCCCCGGCAACATGGCCGGGGTTTCTTTTGTTATGGAAGGAGCTTTCTCCCAGAGAGAAACTGAAAGGAATATTGCCAGGTAAAAATGTTTATATAATATTAATGAAAACATACTAATTTAGTCAGAAATTTTAGAATAATGAATTTTACAGTTTACAGATCATCGGCAGGCTCAGGAAAGACATATACTTTGGTCAGGGAATATCTGAAAATATCCATTGCTAATCCTGACGGATTCAGAAGTATTCTGGCAGTAACATTTACCAACAAAGCTGCCAATGAGATGAAGGAGAGGGTTATAACTTATCTGAAGGAAATATCAGATTTTGAAAACCATCCGGAAAAGGCTTCTATAAAGAATATGCTTCCCCAACTTGAAGATGAATTGAAATTGTCGAAGGATGAGATAGCTGAAAGGGCTTATCGCGTCCTTCGGAATATTCTTCATAATTACTCTGATTTTGCTATTAGCACCATCGACAGTTTTATGCACAAGATAATACGAACTTTTGCCTATGATCTTCACCTTGCACAGGATTTTGAGGTAGAGATGGATGCTGATGAGTTGATGTCGAAAGCTGTTGATATTCTGATAAGTGAGGTAGGGAATGATGCTGCACTTACAAAAACCCTGGTAAATTTTGTTCAGACCAAAACCGATGATGAGAGAAGCTGGCATATTGAGGGTGATTTGCAGGGGATGGCTAAAAGGCTGACTACTGAGGATGCACAGCTTTATGTTGAAAGATTAAGAAAACTGACCCTTGCCGATTTCGAAGAGATAACCAAAGAGATCAGGGCTGCCATTGCTGCTTTTGAAAACAGGGTTGTTGCATTGGCAAAAAGTGCCCTTGAAAAAATTGATGAGGCAGGTATTCCCGGAAGCTCATTCTTCTATGGTAACAATGGTATTTACGGTTACTTTGGTAGAGTCGCAAATAAAAGAATGGATGTGTTATCACCAAATAAAAATGTAATAAAAACGCTTGAGGAAGATAAATGGCATGCCGGAAAAGCGACTCCATCCGATAGAAATGCAATAGATTCCATCAAAGAATTTATGATTGATATTTATTTGAAATTACAGAAGGAAAGGGAGTCGGGTTTTAAGGATTATGTCCTGTTAAACGAAATATGGAAAAATCTCTATCCGCTGGCACTCTTGAGCGAGATTGAAAAGGTGGTTGATGAATATAAAAAGAGCAATAAGATCATTCATATCTCGGAGTTCAACAAGCTGATTGCCGGGATTGTCTCGGAGCAGCCTGTACCTTTTATTTATGAAAGGGTGGGAGAGAAGTACCACCATTTTCTGATTGATGAGTTTCAGGATACATCCACGCTTCAGTGGCACAATATGTTGCCTCTTGTTGAGAACTCTCTTGCAGATTCTAATTTTAATATGATTGTAGGAGACGGGAAACAGGCTATTTACCGCTGGCGTAGCGGTGAGGTTGAGCAATTTGCGCGATTGCCTGAGATTTACAATAAACCGGATAATGACATTTTCAGGCAGCGTGAAGATGCTCTGAAACGCAACTATAAACCCGAAATACTGAAGGCAAACTACAGGTCGAAGGCTGAAATAGTAAAGTTCAATAACGATTTTTTCCCTGTAATTGCCGGGTTGATAGGTGATGATCTGAAATCTATTTATGACGGTGCGACTCAGGAGTTTGACAGCAACAATGACGGCGGACTTGTACAAATTGAGTTTTTGAACAAGGATAGTGACCAGCTTGTAAGCATGGATGAGTTAAATGAAAACAGTATCCTGAGAATTGTTGAAGAATTGCTTGATGACGGATATTCCTTGAGAGACATCGCAATATTATGCCGGACAAATGTTGAGGCAAATTTGATTGCAGCTTTTCTTATTAAAAATAGTTATAACGTTGTTTCTTCCGAATCACTTCTGATCAAGAACTCTCCTGATGTGCAGTTTCTAATTGATATGATGAAATACCTTAATGACGGGGCTGACAATATTGCAAAGGCAGGCGTGTTGCATTATCTTACAACTAAAAATAAATTGAAGGGTTTGCTTCATAATAATTTGAATATCCTCAACACTAAAGAAAATGCAGGAGCAAAAGACCTTTTTAGTCAGGACGAGACCTTTGGAGATGTTCTGCATAAATTTGGCTTTAATGCTAATACATTGAAAAAGTTGCCCTTGTATGATATGGTTGAGGAGATGATTCGGAAATTCGATCTTACCGGACAGGCAGATGTTTATGTGCAGTTTTTCCTGGATGCTGTACTGAATTTTATTTCAAAAAATAGTTCAGGACTGTCAGGTTTTCTTGACTGGTGGGAGAAAAAGAAGGAGAGTAAGTCAGTAATTGTTCCCGAAGGAATTAATGCCGTGAGGGTTATGACCATTCACAAGTCAAAAGGGCTGGAGTTTCCTGTTGTGATATATCCGTTTGCCAAATCAAGAGTCAAAAAAGCAAAGGATAAATTGTGGATTGATTTGTCGGATAAAAAGATAGCACAACTTGATGTGGCACTCGTTAACACCGGCTCGTCCCTTGAAAATACAGACTTTGCAGAACTGTATAGCGAAGAGATGAGCAAATCGTTTCTCGATCTTGTAAACCTTGTTTATGTTGTAATGACCCGTCCCTCAGAACGATTGTACATTTTGACAGAGACTCCTCCTAAAAGAAAAGAAAAAACCGATTCTGTCCCTAAGCTTCTTCACTACTATCTTGTGAATAAAGGTCTTTGGAATGATGATGAAACTGTTTACAGTTTTGGCGAAAGAGTTGAAAAGGAAGAGCAGGAGCAGGAATCGGATGAGGATGTTTTGAAATTAGACACAATGATTTCGAGCCCGTGGCGTAAAAGAATGCTATTAAGCCTGAAAGCTCCTAAGTATTGGGATGTGGCTGAACCGGAATCAGGAACGGAATACGGGACAATGATCCACTCAATCCTGTCGAAAATAAAAACAGAAGCTGATCTGGAAATAGTGTTGAGTGATATGGAGCAGGAAGGAGTTGTTGAAAAGGATGTTGCAATAGAGATAAAGGATAAAATCCGTAGTTTTCTCAATAATCCCGAAGTCAGAAAGTTTTTTAAATCAGGATTAAATGTGAAAACCGAAGCTGATATCCTTTTGCCTGATGGAAAGACCATCCGTCCCGACAGATTGATTTTTGAGGAGGAGAGAGCTACGGTTATTGACTTTAAAACCGGGAAGCCCGAAGAAAAGCATAAAAAACAGATTAAGAGATACAAAGAAAAGATAAAGGAGCTCGGTTATGAGAATGTAGATGCTGTTCTGCTTTATCTTAATGAAGATGAGCCTGTAATGCTTGTTTAATAATTCAAACAACCATTCATCAAAAAAATGGAGATTGCCAGTTGCTTCTTACATGCTTGGATAACACACCCCCACCTGCGCTGAAGCTTTGGCAGGCAAGCCCTCCGGCGCACTGACCGGTACACCCCCTCTCGGCCATAGCCGTCAAGTTAGGTATAGCATTTTCAAAATAACTAATTATAAGAACCTATTTTTGGATTGACACCAAAGTCTAAAAATTATGAAATAGTTATACTAAAAACGGGGTAAATTGTCCCATTTTAAAATGTAAAATTGAAAGCCTTTTTCACAAAAGTATATAGTGTAGGGTTTAGGTCTAAGAAGCTGGTATGGGTAAAGTCTATGTAAAGACTCACCCCCTAACCCCCTCTCTACCAAGGCAGAGAGGGGGGATTGCGGTACGTTTCATTTTGTCTTTTTTTTAAAAATATTGCATTTGTTTTTCAAATCGGTTTTTTAATTTGTACTGCTGTATCGCCCCTCTCTAAATGTTTAGAGAGGGGACGGGGGTGAGTCTGGAAAATACCTGTATCTTTACCGTAACCTTTTTACTTTAGCAATTGTAATTGGCGAATTATGTACTAATTTAACCCGTTTGCTGTATAGAACAATTTGGCAATAAAAATCAGACCCAAAAAGCTCAAATTTTTACCCGTTTTTCACACCTTTCATATCTACTATTTTACATATAATCGCTACGTTTACTCAATGAACCCCGGCGTTTACTGGATGAAACCCTGCGTTCACACATCTAGTTCATATTTGCCTTCGTGATGTCGTACCTTTGTTTCAAATCTTAATAAATGAAAAACTAACTAAAAAAAACGGAGGATTTATGAAAACAAAAAGACAAACTTTAGCAATCGTGTTAACAACATTATTAATGTTTATGTTAACTGCAATTACAACACAATCTCAGATCCAATTCCAGGGTCTTGCATCTGAAAATGAAGGCACAGCTGGATGGGATGCTGATGGTACCGGGCCTGAACCGGCTGCAACGGGGCATGCTATCCCACTTGCCGGGTTCCCAAACCAACCTTACTATGGATCTTCGCGCGATTATGTCAACACCACCCCTCATGCTGCTGGATTTCACTTTCAGGATGTTATTTCGGGATTTCCATTGTTTGCACAGGCATTGACTGATAATGGCTTTTCTGCCGAGCAGGTAAAAGTAAAATTTGGCCTCGGCAGCCTTGAAGATGATATTGAGGGTGTTGACTGGTTAATAACAGGTGTAATGTATTATGCAAATTATTACAATTTTGAGTATCTGTTTGAACTTGATGGCGAGCCTATGATTTCCGGAGTCATTGGCTATATTAATATGAGCATTCCTACAGCAGGAGGAGATTACTGGGTAGTCGAGAATTCATTTACAAAGCCTGCCGATGCTTCAGGTTCCAGTTCCACTGCAATTCAGGAGGTCGCTAATGCCTTTTTACAAGACCTTGCAGGAGAAGAGATGCACATAACCTATCATTTAACAAGTGCTGGATTATTTAACAACAACGGGCGTGATGGTGGATATTATAATGTAAAGGATGGGATCATCGAAAAAGGCCTGCCAACAATTCCTTTTCAGGGTCTGGCAGCAGATCATGAAGGAATGGCTTTCTGGGATACCGATGGAACAGGGCCTGAACCTTTACGTGAAGGTCATCTGAATTACCCATATTTTTGTGCCTCCCGGGATTATGATGACATTGATACTGACCCTGATGCAGCTTTTAGTCATTTTCTTTCTACCAGTGAAGGCTTTACAAATTTTTACCTGCAAATAGATTACAGGGGATACACTCCCGGCCAGATAAAGGTGAAATCCGGAATTGGCGATCTTGGTGAAGACATTGAAGGCGAAGATTGGTTTGGACCTGACTCCTTAAATTATTATCACAGCCTTATGACCGTTGAACTGGATGGCGAGCCGGTTATTGGCTTTATGGTTGATACAATTAATGCAGTTGGTGAAAATGAGTATAATCTGAAGACCTCTCCCGCAATTGTTTATGATGCATCTGAAAATAGTTCAGCTGACATACAATTTATTGCACAGGCATTTTTAAAAGATTTGGAGAAGCGTCAGGTGCAAATGCAATATATAATAACTGATACAGAAGTATTTTCCGGTATCAACGGTAGATCAGGCTATTTTTTCCAGATTGATAATGGAAACCTGACAGCTAAACAAAGCAATTGCACCCGTGTGTATGAAGGAAACGTCTCGGGTACTTGGATGGCTTCATGTAGCCCCTATATTATTGAAGGGGACCTTACAGTTCCCAATGGCGAAACATTAACTATTGAACCGGGCGTTTGGGTAAAGTTTATGGATCGTTATCCTATTAATGTGCAAGGAAGTGTAGTTGCCGAAGGCGATAACACAAATACAGGGGGCATTGTATTTACCGCAGTAAACCCAGACAAAGGTTGGGGCGGTTTCGACATAGTTGAATCAGTAGCCACAGAATCAATCTCTTTTGATAATTGCATTTTTGAATATGGTTCTGCTTATGGTGAAAATCTCTTGAATGCAGGGGGAGCCATAGCAATAGCGAATTTTGATAACGTAACGATTGATAATTGTATTTTTAGGTATAATAAAGCGATATTCCAAATGGGAGGATATTACCCTTGTGCTGGTGCCATTGGTTTGTACAACAGCAGCCCTGTTATTCGCAATAGTGTATTTTTTAACAATTATACAACTTATATAGGAGGGGCAATTATGTGTTTGACAGGATCAAATCCTGATATATCTCGCTGTCTTTTTCACAATAATACAGCCGATGAAGATGGTGGTGCCATTGAAATATGGAATAGTAACCCGACATTAATTAATAATACATTTAGCCTGAACCATGCTGAACATTGGGGTGGGGCAATAAATGTATATTTAGAATCAAATCCTGATTTTGTGAATTGCATTTTCTTTGATAATACAGCAAGCCAGGGTAAACAGATTAGTGTATCATCAAATGATTGTATCCTCGATATAAAATATTGCGACATATCCGGAGGTGAGGCTGGAATCGGGCCTTATGGGATAGGTGCAACCGGTACTTATGAAAATAATATTGACGAAGACCCTGCATTTGCTTCTGAACTCGCCTTCGATTATCACTTAAGCAATGCCTCTCCCTGTGTAAATACCGGCGATCCATCCATTTTTGATCCCGACGGAACAATATCGGATATGGGTGCACTATATTTCAGCATCCCGGAGCCACCGGTTGCTCTCGATCCTATGAATATAACAAATATCTCATTCACCGCTGTCTGGGAAGTTAATTATGAAGTGTTGGGATATATTCTTGATGTGGCTACAGATGCTGGTTTTACGGAAATAGTTCCGGGTTATGACAGCCTGGATGTTGGTTTTGTGCTTTTTCATCAGGTAACTGTTCCCGAACAGGGGATGCCATACTATTACCGTGTCAGAGCTTATAATGCTGCCGGATTGAGTGAAAGTTCAAATTCCATTTTGGTTTTACTAACAGGAATGGAAGAAAACATGTCTGAAAATTTATCAGGGCTTTCAATTGTTCCTAATCCTGTAAACAATAACGGGAATATAACATTTACCTTAAAAGATGCTTCAGGAGTCCATGTTGAGATTTTCAATTATACAGGCCAGAAAGTGTTAAGTATAAAACCTGAGAAACAGCACGAAGGTCAGGTTAGTATTCCTGTTAATTTTAACATGCTGCCATCAGGAAGTTATGTGTGCCGAATTACAACAGATAAATCAATCCACACAACAAAATTTATCAAATATTAATTAGAAGAAAGCCGGCCCTGCATAAGTGGGACTGGCTTTTTATTAATCATTTTAAACACAAATTATTATGAAAACATTAACCAAAATTATTTTTACTACAGCTCTAATGCTGTGTATGGCATTGTACAGTAATGCCCAAACATCAATGGATTACAATATTCTGATTGAAGACATCGAATTCCAGCCCGGTGTTACGATCGACATCAATGTAAATGTATATGTCAATGAAAATGCCACCAATTGGGCCAACCACGGAAAAATTTTCGGTATCGAGGGTATGGCACACACGGCCAATTGTCTTAAGCCCTTTGCTGAAGCATTGTTTGATGATAGTTTTCAGGGAGCCGAGATAAACGAGTTTTATGCCATTGATATGCCCGGAAGAGGTGGTAGCGGTCTTCCTGTGGGTAGCGACTTTTTACTTGAAGATATGTATATTGAAGATTATCTTGCTGTTATAGAAGGAGCGTTAAGCTACCTGAATGATGATTTGAATGTATATCCTAAAACTATTCTTGGCCATAGTCTGGGAGGTTTGGAGGTAATCTTGCTGCAGCAAAAACTGATAAATGAAGGGTCAAATTTGAAAATGGAATATAAAATTAAAAATGCTCTTCTGCTGGCTCCTGCTATACCTGGTCCACTGGACTGGGCTTATATTAACGGTGGTGGTTCAGCCGGTTTATTTGACTACATTGATTATTTTACTCCCGAGTATGGAACTGTTCTTAATCTTCCGTATTATGTATGGCCATTTGCTTTTTTTACAAATACCTGTTGCTATTTTGCACCAGATATGGTTCCTGGGGCACCTTCTCCTGCTGAAGTCCTGGCAAACGGATATAATGGTATTGAACCTGCACCTTTGCTTCTGCAAATAAGCGGAGCACAAATTCCTCCCGGACTACCATATCCATACAAACCACGACCAACAGTGGATGAAGGGATTTTTAAATCGAAAAACGGTGTTCAACTCACAATTGTTGCAGATGAATTTGATAAAATGATGACCCCTGACGAAGAATGGGAACTATATCAGTACCTGACAAAGGATAAACATGGGAAGAGATTCTTCTTAGTTTTGGGAGAAGAATCCTGCCACGATACCCATATTTCCGATCCGCATGCAATCGTTGAATTACTGGATAAACCCTATATTTTTAAAAGTTCGGAAGTGGAAGAAGACATTATATTTACTCACAATGTAAAAGTATATCCAAATCCTGTTCAATCGAATTCGACCATTGAAGTGGAGCTTGCTCAAAATGCTAATCTGGAGTTGCGCATTTATAACCAGATCGGCCAGCTTGTCGAAACCATTTACAATGGACAAATTGAAAAGGGAAACCATACTTTCCAATTGACCACCGAAAAACTACCTGTAGGATTATATACGCTGCGGGTACAAAGCGGGGATAAATCTGAGATTATTAAAATAATTAAGATAAAATGACTTCCAAACCAATTACCCCGGCTATTGACGATCTGCCGGTTGGTGTTTACATCTGCACATTACAAACAGCAAGCAGTGTAAGCGTCCAAAAGATCGTTAAAATTGAATAACCTCTCTTCATGATTGATTTAGTTAGTAAGGCTGACTGCAAGTCCTTTGCAGTCAGCCTTTTTCCTTAAAGAAAGATTATAAATTCTTTATATTTTACATATAAAAATACTTTTTAACACTCCTTTGCGAATTTGTGATATAGCCAAAAATCTTTTTCGAAGAGTGCGATTAATCATATCGTACCTGACGGCACTTGGCTTTTGAGGTTGATGTTTTTTACCGACATACTGCCCCTAACGGGCATACGCGTCAACTTAAGACTGTTAATAGCTGATTTACAGCGCATAAAGTTATTTGATAAATGTTTTCACCCCTCACCTTTTCCGATAGCTATCGGAACTCCCATCGGGAGAGGAAAGGCCTGCGCGACAGCTTCTTCCCTCTCCTTGAGGAGAGGGATAGGGTGAGGTGAAATCTAACAATCATCAACAAAATAACTCTTAAGTTGACGGCAATGCCCAGAGGGGTCAGATGTTGGTAAAAGGAGCCATAACAAACATTACTGCGCCGCCCGCGTGTTGCTGAAGCTTCAGCGGAGGAGCAAGGTGCTGAACATCTTGCAGATATTTGTTCTTTGATAGATAGATGTTGCACTCTTACAGAGTGCCTTCAAGGTTCTTTGCTTGTCTTTTACCAACGTTTTGCTCCTAATGGAGCTGAAATAACGAGGAATCAACAGGTTAGCTAGTGGGATGGAGTTCCGTAACAATCTGCCAGAATAAAACGTTATTGCGAAGCACCAACAGAATGGCAATGCGGGGTGGAATACTGTGGCAATCTGTTTTTTATTTTTAAAGTATAGTGGTTATTCTTTTGTACATTTGAACACTAATTTAGCTCAAATATTAAGGGTTATTCCATTTTACAAAAATAAGGCTGTTATCGTAATGCAAAAACGAAATAATTTCAAAGTAATTGGATTTGTGCAAGTATTTCACAATAACATACGACTACTTCTATCTCTTGTCTTTTTACTTTTATCTTTCAGCCTTTTCTCTCAGGAATACAGCTACCGCCATTATACAGTAAAAGACGGCCTTATTCAAAACCAGGTGATAGCAATGTTTCAAGACAGCAAGGGTTATCTTTGGTTAGGAACCAAAGGTGGAGTTAGCAGGTTTGATGGTAAAGAGTTTAGAATTACATGACTTTGATAATAACAATAATGCCTATTTTGGATTAGGCCAGAAGAAAATTTTTGTTTTTGATGGGTCGGAAATAAAAGAGTATAAAAGGAAATTCAACTTTATAAATCAACTCCTCGTTGATACGGAAGATAATCTTTGGATTGCCACAGAAACCGGTTTTTACAAAAAAATAAGCAGTGCTTTTGAAAATTTCACTACCGAAACAGGAGCTAATGAATATGTATGGAGCATTGTTGAGGATGAACAACAAAATATTTGGTTTGCCTCGTATGGTGACGGATTGAGTATGTGGAATGGAGAACAGTTCAAAAAGGTAACAGATTACAAGGGTGTTTATAATACAATGCAAGGAAACTATTTTTATACAGGGGCTATTTTAGCAACCAATCGCCATATTTATTTTCCGGTAAGAGAGAATGGAATTCTGCAATTTGACGGTAGTGATTTTTCACTTGTTTCCGGATTCCCTATTGGCTCAGTTTTAGATGTATATGAAGACAGCTTGAATAACAGTTTACTGGCTGCTTCAACGGCCGGGTTAGTCGTACTGGAAAATTTGAAATCTCCTGGATTATTTGAAAAGAAATTCAATGAATCGAAGATATATATTAAAACCATTGCACAGGATAAATTTGGCCGGTACTGGCTGGGTGGAGAATATATGTTAAATATATTTGATGGCAAAGAGTTCATTGAATTTCCCAATGAGCAATTCGACTATGATCACGGAGCTATTTCTATATTTATGGATCACCGTAAAAATATGTGGCTGGGGACAACATCAGGGTTATACTTTTTTAATTACAAGGAGTTCATTAAGGTTGCCAAAAATACCCTTAAATCTCAGGTGGTTTCATTTATTGAAACAGATACTACTAAACTTATTATGGGAGTAAGCGAGGGATTGGCATTATTTGACCTGTCAGCTTTTTATGAAAATTTGGATGAGAATATTGAAATTTTGGATGAAGCAAGAGGATTTTTAGGATTTGATTGCATCAGGAACGGAATATTGAAAGATTCTGATAATAATATTTGGGTTGCTGCTTCTGACAGGGTTGTTAAGTTTTATCCCGACAGGTTAGAGCGTGATACTCTAAATCCTAAAATCTATATTCATAAAATGAAAGCTATGGGTTTTCAACCTGAAGATGTACGAACTTGTAATATTTTTTATGACAAAGATACTGTTATTGCACTTCCGTATTATTTAAAAAATGTAAGAATAGATTTCCATTCCGTACATTTTACTGCTTCCGAAAAAATCAAATACAAATATAAGCTCATCGGCTATGATAATGACTGGTCGCATACTTCTTCTGAGCGGTTTGCATCTTATACCAACCTTCCTCCGGGCAAATATTCTTTTGAAGTAATAGCCCGAAACATTGATGATGTCTGGAGTAGAAGGCCTGCAACTGTTTCGTTTGAAATTGTACCGTCTTTTTGGCAAACTTTGACTTTTAAGATCAGTATAAATATTTTGATTTTTTTATTATTATTGTTTTTAGGATACTTCATCCTGAACCTACGCAGAAGGCGAATGCAGCAAAGAGAAAAAACCGAAAAACAAATATCCGAACTTCAACTCAAAACCATCCGTAGCCAGATGGATCCCCATTTTACTTTCAATGCACTCAATTCTATAAGTACAGCCATTTATAAGGAAAACAAAGAAAATGCCTATCGCTACTTTACCAAGTTCTCAAAATTGATTCGGTCATCACTCGAAGTTTCTGATAAGATTTCCAGGACACTTGAAGAAGAAATTGATTTTACAAGAAATTATCTCGATCTGGAAAAAATAAGGTTTAAAGAGAATTTCAACTACCTGATTAATGTGGATCAGAAAGTGGATCAACAATTGACAATACCTAAAATGATAATTCAGAATTATGCAGAAAATGCAGTTAAACATGGGTTAAAGCATATTACAGAAGACAGGAAGTTAAACATTGACATAAAACAATTTTATGATCACATAAAAATTATAGTTGAAGATAATGGCGTTGGCAGGGAATCAGCTGCAAAACAAAAACAGTTCAGTACAGGAAAAGGGCTGGCAATTATGAACAGTATTTACGATCTCTATTTCAAGCTATATAAAATCAGGATAAAGCAGGAAATTGAAGATTTATATGATGAGCACGGTAATCCGGCAGGTACAAGAGTGATAATCAGTATTCCGTCCGAGTAAAACGTCATTGCAACGCGCCTTCGCGCCCCTCGGTCCCCTGAAGGGGATGACCAGCCACACAATCCCACATCGTTGGATGAGTTTTAGGGGAGAATGCTATGGCAGTCTGTCTAAATGAAACGTCATTGCGAGCCATAAGACCCCGGAAAAGGGGCGCACAAATTGATATGACAATGGAAATCACAAATAATAAAATTCAAATTTCAAATAAACTCCAAATTCTAATAATTGAAATTTCAAAAATACGACGACGTTTTATTCATTGTTTTTTTTTGAATTGAGATTTATTTGTTATTTATCATTTGTGTTTTGGAGTTTGCTAAAAAACAACCGTTTATGCAATAGTTG
>JAUVIX010000049.1 GCA_030592565.1 Chlorobiota bacterium | reverse complement strand
TATCACCTTTTTTAATAATACCTTTGTCACCTAAATCTAAATCCTCCAGTGAAATATCATCTATAACAAACCCCTTAGTTTTACCAACTAAAACATAATTCCCGATACTCGCATTATCGTGCAGGATATTTGAAGCATCATCTTCAAGAAAATTGGTCGCAATATTTAGCAAATCTTTATTTATAAATATTGCAAACTCTTCGTTTCTCATTGATCCAACGTGATTAAGAACCTCATTAATATCAAAAAAAACCTCAACAGAGCCCAGATATGAACTATCACTGGAAAGAATGGGTACAATACCCCTTATAACAAACCCTCCTCTTCCTGTCTCAATTCCCTTAACAGATTTATGTGTTTTGAAAACATAAAGAATCGTTTTTCTAAACCCGGAAATATCATCCCCTTTTTTTTCCGACCAGCTTCTGAAAAAAGAACGTGCCGGGGGTAAATGAAAATGTATTCTTGGAGTCAATCCTGTATTCAATTCAATTGATTCGGTTATCATTCTAAATCTTGCTCTCAGAAGTTGTGAGCTCGAATCAATATTGCCGGTTCTGTAATATTCCTCATATGCATGGTTTACAACTCCCAGTTTTGAAATAATTGAAGCTGCAAATAAAGCTTTGGTACTTAAGTCATCTTGTATTTGAGAGAGACCATACACCTCAGCATCAATCAGTTTATCAGTATTTTCATTTATTGCACTAATAATAAAATAGCGAATAATCAGAATCATTATTGTCAGCAATACTATTCCTGAAAATATTACAGGTAAAGATATTTTAGGTTTAAGCTTCATAATATGACCAATATTATTCCTTTTGGATTGTAAAGATACAAGAATAATCCTTAATTGTTAAAAAAAATTACCCCTCAAGCAATTGGCGAACTAATTCAGGCACCCCTGAACCTGCTTTTTTTTCAATAACTGTCAGATTAGAAACTCCTCCAAAATGTGATGCTTTCGGATCAACATAATACTTCGGGATATCTGATTTTGCATATCCTATTAATCCGGCAGCCGGATAAACAACCATTGATGTTCCGATTACAATGACAATATCTGCGGTTGATGCTATTTCTGCTGCCGAACCAATCATCGGAACAGCTTCACCAAACCAAACAATATGCGGGCGTAACTGCGAGCCCTTTTCACATTTATCTCCTAGCTTCAATTCCCAATGATCAAGTTCATAGACAAGACCAGAGTCAACAGTACTCCTTACCTTTTTCAATTCGCCATGCAGATGTAATACATTTTTCGACCCTGCTCTTTCGTGAAGGTCATCAACATTCTGCGTAATTATTTGAACATCATATTTACTTTCTAACTCAACAAGAGCATAATGTGCAGCATTAGGCTTAACCTCAAAAAGCTGCTTGCGCCGCATATTGTAAAACTCAAGTACCAATTCAGGATTTCTTGCCCAGGCTCCAGGGCTGGCAAGCTCCTCAAACCGGTATTTTTTCCATAATCCGTTACTATCTCTGAATGTACTTATACCACTCTCGGCACTAATGCCGGCTCCTGTTAAAACTACAATTTTCTTCATCTGCTATCTCTTTATATTATATTGAAATATTAAGAATTTATCAGTCAAGTTTAAATAGCCATCTTTTGAGCGACTAATATACAAAAAATTGGATAATGAAAGATTATTATTAAATTTGCAACGAACTTGATAAAATAATAATCATGATAGAAGATTGTCAATTAGTTTATGATATGACCAAAGAAGGAATGGAAAATGCCCTTACTCATTTGGATCGCGAGTTCCATAAGATAAGAGCAGGCAAAGCCAGTCCTGATATGCTAAACGGAGTTATTGTTGATTATTACGGAGCGATGACCCCCATTAACCAGATGGCAAACGTCACCTCCCCCGATCCAAGACAGATAATTGTGCAGCCCTGGGATAAGAGTGTTATTGGTGCAATTGAAAAAGCAATAATGTCTGCTAATTTGGGATTTACTCCTAAAAATGAGGGTGAAGTTCTCCGAATTAATGTCCCTGCTGTAACAGAAGAGCGCAGAATAGAGCTTGTAAAACAGGCAAAGGCTGAAGCTGAGAATGCAAAGATTGCCATTCGTAATTCCAGGCGAAGTGGAAATGATGAAGCTAAGTCTCTTGAAAAGGAAGGTATCCCCGAAGATGACGTAAAAAAACTTCAGGATGATATTCAAAAACTAACAGATAGTTATATCGTAAAGATTGACAAGCTGATGGAAGCAAAGGATAAGGATATTATGACAATATAATTTTTCTGGAAAGTATCTGACTTATAATAAACAAACGTGGACGCTTGTCATAGTAAATATCTCTATCTGACCACTTTCCAGCATCTAGCAGCAAACACTCCTATCCCCGAAAGGATTAACAATTCTCCGATAACAAAAATCCACCAATCGAAGTTGTGCGGAATATATTCTGAGGCATAACTAAGAATCATATCCCGCTTGATTACATCCAAAAGTTCCGCAAGGCTAAACTGATGCAAAATATAGCTGCTATAATCAAGAGTATATGAGATAATAACAATTACCGATCCGGCTATAAGCATTACCCACTCTTTCATCTTCAGCTTTACCATTAGGCTTTTATCAGTAAAATAAGAGATTACGATTGCAAGAAGGATCATCGACAGAGAATTTATCACCGGACAAAGTACAGGCCCTACCCAGGGAACCGGAATCAGAAACAGCAAATCCCAGCTCAATAATGAATCAGGCCAGTGTAGTAAAAGATTCAGGAAGACATAGTAAAAAATATCCCAGATGGCGAATGAATAGACGAAATTACCGAATTTCTCCGTTAGTGTACGACCTGTAAGGATGCCAGCCCCAGCAAGCATAATTATTGTTGCCGCTTCCCTGATAATCTCAGTAATGGCTATGCTATATCCGATTGGCTTCAAAGGGAAACCAAATCCTCCGGGGTAATACATCTCACGAAGATAAACAACAACAGCAGTCTCCATGTATCCCATAGCAATGGCAAAAACAGTAAGCCAGAAAAGCATTCGAATAGTTGACTTTTTCATAATGGTAATATTTTGAGGATGTGTAAAGATACATTTTTTCGCATTGTGGATTAAGAATAATTGAAACAATAGCAAAATACCGGTATAATAATTATAATAAACTGAAGACCAACCACCAATTCAACCTTTCGGGAGTTCAACCGCACAATGCCTGTGTCCACCCTAAAGGATTTCGGTTACTATCGGGCAACTTTTAGTATTATTGCAGTGTCATTAAGACAGAAATACCAAACGAAAAAAAATGAAAAAATCAATACTGTTTATTTTTCTGATTTCCATAGCTTTATTTGTTTCAGGGAAAGATGTTTCCAAAGTTAACGCTGAAAAAGCAGCAAAAAATTTTTACAAAATAAAAGCTGAACAAAGGGTTACAAATTCTCAAAATCTCCAACTATCCGAATGTATTGTTTACGGGAAGAGCTCAAATCCTGACTTTTATGTTTTCATATTCAGTCCCAAAGGATTTGTAATTATCTCAGGTGTAGAAGAGCGTTATCCAGTGATAGGGTATTCTTTTGAAAATAATTTTGATATCAGCAACCAACCCGAACACTACAAAAGTTTTCTTCAGAATTATTCAGATGAAATTGCTTATATCAGAACAAACCAGGTAATTGCCTCTGAAGAGACAAAGAGAGTCTGGGAAATTCTGCTATCCGGAGATCCGGGAAAAAGCGGTCTGGGCGCTAAAGACCATTTAGATCCTCTTGTTACTTCCAAATGGGATCAGGACTATCCTTATAACATTTTATGTCCTGAAAATAGTAGTGGACCCGGAGGACACGTGTATGCAGGATGTGTTGCAACTGCAATGTCGCAGGTTATGTATTACTGGCGATATCCTTTGCAAGGAACAGGCTCTCATTCATACAATTGGGGTCAGTACGGAACTATTTCAGCAAACTTTGGCCAAACTGAATATGACTGGTATGGAATGAGAAATGACATTGACTCAAAAAACCCGTTTCCCGCTGCAGAGTTACAGTTTCATTGCGGAGTTGCAGTTGATATGATGTACAGTCCTAACGGTTCAGGTGCTTATAGTCAGGATGTTCCTCCGGCTATTAAAAACTATTTCGGATACTCAACTGATGCATATTTCGACTGGAAAGATAACTTTTCAAATACTGAATGGATAAGTATGCTTAAAAACAATCTTGATAACGGATTCCCGATGTATTACTCTGGCTTCAGCAATGATGGAGGACATGCATTTGTTTGTGATGGCTATGATGACAATAATTTTCACTTTAACTTTGGTTGGAGTGGTACTTCCGACGGTTATTATTCACTGTCTCATGTAAATGGCTTTAATAGCGGCCAGGGTGCGGTTTTCGATACCTATCCCGCATCCGGCTATCCGTATTATTGTAGTGGAGACACTTATCTCACACTCAAATCAGGAACAATAGAAGATGGTAGCGGACCGATTGCAAGTTATCAGGATATGGGCGATTGCACCTGGCTTATATCGCCTCAAACAATAGAAGATTCCATCAGCTCAATTAAAATCAGTTTTTCAAGATTTGATGTAATGCAAGGCGACAGCCTTATTATCTATAACGGCACAACAACTAATGACGAAATATTGGCCTCTTTATCAGGTTCAGAAATTCCTGAACCTGTAACCATTGAAGGCAATCAGGTACTAATACGTTTTGTTTCTGACGAATCAGGTGCCGCAAATGGATGGCTGGCTTCTTTTCTTTCAACATCACCATCGTACTGTACCGGAGTTACTACTTTAACTGATGATTCAAGTACTTTTACAGATGGTAGCGGTACTTTTAATTATCAGAATTCATCATCCTGCATTTGGAAGATAACTCCGGAAAATGCAGAAAACATCACACTTTCGTTTAATCAGTTCGACACTCAACCCCAATTGGATTTTGTAAGAATCTATGATTTGGAATCTCAGGAATTACTGGCAGAATATTCAGGCCATTACACCGCCAACAATCTGCCTGCTCCTGTTACTTCCAACAGTGGTATGATGGCAGTAGTGTTTTACACAAACGGAAATGAAAATTTTGACGGATGGACAGCCACCTATAATACAAATGCAGTTGGCATTGAGACTTTTTCACAAAATAATCTGAAAATCAACACCTATCCTAATCCTGTAACCGGTCAGTTAAATATCAGCATTACATCTGAGACAGAAGAACCTTTTAAAATCAGGATTCATAACTTATCAGGTCAGGTCATCTATACAGCAAATCAGGATAACACCCAATCAAGTACATTTTCTGTTGATATGTCACAATATGTTCAGGGAGTGTATATTCTGACTATTGAGACAGGAGATAAGCTGATTCGCAGAAAGATAACGAAACTGTAACGCACAGCACATAAATACGTGTTAGTTTTCGTGCTTTTTTATGGTTCAATTCCAAGTATCAACAATGGAACGGGTGGATTATTTCTTCCTTGTCTCATCACATTGTAAACTTCTCCTTCATAATAGGCAACACCTGAGGACATCTCAGATTGCATTTTCTTAGTAGGCAGAATTTCAATACCTAAATTTATAACACCACCTGAGTAAAAGAGCATATGTTTAACAAACAAATCATAGGCAACAAAAGAATACTTACCAAATTGAACTTCGACTGCAAGTTTTTCCTTAACAAAGTCTGTTTGATTGTAACTATAGATAGGTTCATTCTCTCCACTATCAATCAAAAATGGTCTTTGTTCCTTTGACGACATAAGAACACTCTTCTCCATTAATTCTCTGTTTAGAGTAATGTAATAATTGTATCTACTTTCCGACCAATTTCTCTTTGAAAACTCTTTGTCAAAAGCTTTATTTAGGTCAACAGGGCTGAAAAGTTTATTACCAATTTTTCTTTTCTCTTTGCTTATTTTTGTTCTATAATCATTAGCATTGATATTTTCAATTACATCTTTTATCTCTTGGTAAAGTTTCTTATGATGGACAATTAAGTACTCTTCCCCATTTAAGTGCGAATATTTTGTGCTATCTTCATGCTTCTGTATATAATTTAGTCCATTCTTCAGGAATTCTTGCAATTTTATCATTCGATTTTGGTTTGTGAATGGGTTTGTTAATTGGTCTTAATTTTAAATTGCCTTCTTTTAGTTTTTCAATTCTTTCATTCGCCAATTCCACATATCCTTTCTCCTTTTCAATTCCAATTGAATTTCTATAGTTTTTTAGTGAAGCTATAGCAGTTGAACCAACACCAGCAAAAGGATCTAAAACCCAACTATCTTTATTTGTCAAAGCTAATACACATCTTTCAACTAGTTCTACGGGAAACTGAGCAGGATGAGTTGTTTTCTCTGGATGATTTGATTTAACATTTGGTATATTCCACATTCCTGTTTCCCAATCCTTAACTACAATATCCCAAATATCTGATGGGTTTTTACCTTTTGGGTTTCCTGAAATTTGTCCTTTTTTTGGTCCTTTAAAATGTCTTTTCCCAGGATATTTTGATGGTACTCTAACATCGTCAAGATTAAAAATATAGTTGTCTGATTTTGTAAACCATAGAATAGTTTCATATCTCCCAGAAAATCTATTTCTAGCATGTAAGCCGTGTCCGAAATACCAAACTATTCTATTTCTCAATTTTAGGCCTAATTTCTTGAAAATTTGATAATAAAAAATATCAAGTGGAAATATTTCACCTTTTTCAACATAATTTCCAACTTACCAACAAATACTACCTTTGTTACTTGTTACCCTTACTAATTCCTTAATTATTTTTTCTTGATACCCTAAATATTTTTCAATAGATGTTTTAGTTTCATATTCCTTGCCAACATTATAAGGAGGGGAAGTGATAGTTAAATCAAATTTTCCACTTTCCATTTTTTCTAATTGGTTCAATGTATCTCCAAGTATTATGTCACTGGTGTTTGGAAACATATATTCAACAAATTCACTAATAGGTTCTTTTATCTTCATAATAATCGTTTAACTCAATTATAATACAAAAATACTATTTTAAATGTTCCGAATGAAATCTTTTTATTAACTTTCAAATGGTTCGTTTTTGTCTTCTTTCATAAAAAAGCTAACTTTTTTAATAAAATCCAAAGTATAAAAAAACGTTCTTACTCCTAAAAGTTATAATAACCTCATATTACTTTTATCTCAAGATTGAATATCACTGATATGGTTACTTGGGTCTACGACAAATTTCCAACTTATTTTTATTTGGAAATTTGTCGTAGACCCGATTACTTTTAAAATAACAAAATTCAATTTCCTTTTCTATCTTTGCATCGTTTTTTATGATGGGATATTATATTAACTCTCGTCAGAATATCAATTAAAAATCAATCAAAAGATGGCTTTAAGCGAACAGGAGATAATACGTCGTCAATCACTCGAAGAGTTACATAAACTTGGTATAGACCCGTATCCGGCTGAAAAATTTGATATAAATGTTACTGCTGAGGAAATCATTGAAAATTTCCCTAAGGACAATTCTCTCTATCAGGATGTCACAATTTCTGGCAGGATAATGCAACGCAGAATTATGGGCGCAGCCTCATTTACTGAAATTCAGGATGCAACAGGCAGGATACAACTCTATTTTAAGCGGGATGAAATTTGTCCTGATGAAGACAAAACAATGTACAATATTGTTTTCAAACGCCTTCTCGACATTGGTGATATAATCGGCGTGAAAGGTTATGTTTTTACCACCAAAATGGGTGAGACAACCATACATGTAAAGGAGTTTAAGCTGTTGAGTAAATCATTGAAAGTCCTTCCTGTTGTAAAAGAGAAGGAAGACAAGGTTTTTGATGCTTTCACCGACCCCGAGCTACGTTACCGTCAGCGTTACTTAGACCTGATAGTAAATCCTGAAGTACGGAAAGTATTCGTTAAAAGGACAAGGATGATTAATTCGATGCGCGAGTTCCTGAATGTAAGAGGCTATCTTGAGGTTGAAACTCCAATTCTTCAACCACTTTATGGAGGAGCTGCTGCACGCCCATTCAAGACCCACCACAACTCTCTTGACATGACTCTTTACCTTCGTATTGCGAATGAGCTTTACCTTAAAAGGCTTATTGTAGGTGGATTCGATGGAGTTTATGAGTTTTCAAAAGATTTCAGAAATGAAGGAATGGACAGGTTTCACAATCCGGAATTCACCCAAGTTGAGCTGTATGTTGCATATAAGGATTATGAGTGGATGATGAATCTTGTTGAGGAGATGGTTGAGAAAATAGCACTCGATATGCACGAAACAACAAAAGTACAGGTCGGAGAACACATGATTGACTTTAAGCGGCCCTGGAAAAGATATACGATGTATGAGGCTATCGAAGAATATACAGGACATAATATATCAGAAATGAATGAGGAGCAGCTTGTTGAAGTTGCAAAGAAAGTTGGTGTTAATATTGATGCCTCGATGGGGAAAGGGAAACTTATTGATGAGATTTTTGGAGAAACAGTAGAAGCTAAGCTTATTCAACCAACATTTATTACAGATTATCCTGTTGAGATGTCACCACTTGCTAAGAAACACAGAAATAAAGTGGGACTTGTTGAACGCTTTGAAGCAATTGTTAACGGAAAAGAGATATGCAATGCCTTCTCCGAATTAAACGACCCAATTGATCAGCGTCAACGCTTTGAATCACAGCTCGAACTTGGCAAAAGAGGTGATGAGGAATCAATGGTGCTTGACGAGGACTTCTTAAAAGCACTTGAGTATGGAATGCCACCAACAGCAGGACTTGGCATTGGTATCGACCGCCTTGCTATGATTATGACCAACAGCCAGTCGATTCAGGATGTTCTTTTCTTCCCCCAGATGAGACCGGAAAAAATACAGGCAGATGCCACTGATGAAGACTTTATGCAAATTGGTATCCAGAAAGAATGGATTACGGCAATAAGGAAAAAAGGCTTCACAACAGTTGAAGAGTTGAAACAGGCAAATCCTAACAAACTTTTTAACGATCTTAACGGATTGAGAAAAAAATTAAAATTAGATATTCCGGCATTAAAGATTGAGGAAGTGAAGGGTTGGATAGAGGCTTAGTAAGTGATTTTATAAATACATTCTCACAGAGAAACGATTAACGCTAAAAAAACTACTAAAAGTATATGCAATTTATATAAAAGAACAGAAAATATTTGACTAATAACAAAAATAATTATTCTGACAACAAAAAATCCAAATATCAGAACTTAAAGGTAAGAGTGAATTTCCCGCTGAGATTGTCGGGAGCATAGGGAAATGAATATGGTCCGTACCGATAAAAAGCACCAACACCAACAGAATACAACTTAAGATTTACAAGGTTATTTACCAATATCCCCGACTCATAATAACCTTTTTCCATTGTGCTGTAATAAATATTCTTATGGCTCTCATTAAAATCGAGCCATCCGAAACCGATATTTGTTGCTATGGCAAATTCAGGATGAAACCAATTCTTATTATCCATCAGTAACTTTCCAAAATCGTGTGTGAAGTATAATGAACCATATTTATTCGACAGAAATTCGTTCATCCTCATTGTCGAAAAACTACCGGGTGCATAAATATTAAATACCCGATAACTGCCGTGGCCATTATAGAGATTTGTATATGGTATGTCAGAATCAACATAACCTGCCATTAGTTTTAAGGAGGTTGTCCCGAGATAATTTATGTGAAATGACTTCTCAACCTTAAAGTCATACCTGTTATACTCAAACTCACCATCAAGCACTCCACTCATTCCCCTCGTATATTGAAACCAGAAAACCGGATATTTAGTACCGAGTGATATTTTTCTCCTTAAATTCCTGATAAATTTTTCGCCTAAGGCATATTTCAAACCAATGGTTGCTTCCGTAAAATTAAAATTGTTCAGCCCTTCACCTGTGCTACCTGGTTCCTCATACAAATAATCATTTGAAACTCTTTTTGAAGTTTTTGAAAATCCAAAGTATGCTTTCAAAAATTTCAGAGTCTGAAACTCGATTGAAGCCCTGTAAACTTCTGTAAAATCCATCCTTGAAATCAAAAAGTTTCTAAAATTTTTAGGGGCTAACAATCTCCTTCCATCATCAAAAAAAGAAATTCCCGATGTCTCGGTTTCATCATTCATATAGAACAGGTTAAGCTTTAGATCATAATTGTAGTAAAGCATTAAATCCAGATCACCCCCGTACTTTAAAATCTTATCTCTAAAACCATATCTGACAAATCCTCCGATTTTAAAAACCTGTGACATTCGGTCGTTTGTATGTAGTCCGGCACCAAGTGAGAATCCTTCAAAGTTATTGTACCCTAAAAACCTATCGATATCCAGATCGAAATACCAAACAGGAATTTTCCCGGTCATAAGGCTTTCATAGGTTTTCGCCATCCTTTCCAAATTAGCTTCTTTGCTGATGCTGTCGATAAATTCATAAGTATTTCTATCCTTCTGTGTCAGGGAGTCAACACGATATCCAAGCCAGAAATTTTCATCCCGGTGAGTCGCATTGGGATCAACATCTACTGCAAGGTTTGAGAGGTCACGTTTTCGTAATGTCGGGTGCAGGTCAATATCGCGAATATAGCTCTTTCCAAAACCAAAAGGTATTCTGACTATTTTCCGATTCAGAGTATCTTCATAATTCTCTCCTGCAGATATTGACACTGTTGAGTCTCCCACCTGAACTTCGTTCAGAATAACTTCCGTATTTAGCTGTACAGGGAACCATTGCTCATTATTTACAAAATCATACATCTGTTGTATTCTCAGACTCATCATCCCCTTTGTAACCGCCGGCTCTGCAATTACATTCTGTATTGCCCAACGATTAGAGTTGATTGAGATAACTCCTTTGAGTCCATCGAAATTTGTTTTCAGAAATGGCCTGAAAGAGATGACAAATACCGAATCACCCTTTTCGGTGTAAAGAGTATCTTCAAGTTGGAAATAATATTTTTTTGCACTCCCATTGCTTATTGGATTTACATACTCTTTATTCATTAATTTAACCCTGTCTTTGTAGAAGGAAGTACTTTGCATCATCGACAGAGCAAAAACAAAAATAGGATCTCTTAACCCGGAGACACGTGTTGCAATAACATCCTCGTTACTTCTGTCGGGGTACATGAACTTTCTTTTTGTTACCGTCTCCATTAAAAATATATGATGATCCTTGAGATATTCACGGAACTCATTTTTTGCAGTATCAGCATCCACCGTATCAATTTTCAATGTATCAATCCTTGCCCGATCAATCGAATCAAGATCGAGCGTAAATATCATCTTGTCATAGGAGGTGTAAGAAAAAGCAGGAAGCTTTTCAGGATCATTTATGTTCCTGTTATCAATACAGTTGTTAACAATGCGATGAGCAGGATTGATGCCAGGTATGATTACCACTTCCGAAAGCTCGTATTCGGTTGGTTTCATCTTAATTCTGAGGTTTTTGGTTTCAGTCCCAACCTTATAATTAACAGGTTTATAACCCACATAAGAAAGGTGTAAAGTAGTTATGGGAGTTGATGTTTTTATAGAGAATTTACCATCAATATCGGTTGTTGTGCCAAGTTGTGTGTTATTGATAACGATGTTTACGAATGGCAATGGCAAGCTGTTTTCAGAATCAAAAACTTTTCCTGATACTCTATAGTTTTGTCCGTTTACCGCATAAATTGTAAAAAATACAAAAATAAAAATAACTGCAGGCTTCATTTATTTTGTTTTGAAAAACAAAAATAGAATAATATTTGATATTCAGTGATACAAAATATAAGACGACTGAAGAGCTATTAAGTAACACTAAAGGCAAATTAATTAAACATTTTTCAGGTTCCAGATATTCTCCTGCCATTTTTTGAATACTTTTGTTTCAACAAAAAAACAGTTATGAAACATCTCTCATTTACTATTTCCATTATTCTTTTGATGTTATATTTTTTAGGGAATTGTCAGCAGGACAAAATCTGGATTGCAAATGCTCCGGCAGGAAGCAGATATTGCAAGATTGACAAAACAGGAAAAACTGTGATCCCTAATGGCAGGCTTGTTGAGCCTGAGGGTGTGTCGTATCAGGTTGCTCCACATCCGTTCGGGCTTACCCTCAGTCCTGATGACAAGATTGCCGTTACTGCCAATTCAGGTACCAATCCTTTGTCAATAACGATTATCAGGGATATTAATTCCAAGGACCCGAAAATTATTCAGGTTCCTCCCGGAGGACATAGCGACAGGGGAGTAATTGAATCTGTCTTTATGGGGCTTGCCATATCACCTGACAACAAAACAGTTTATGTTGCAGGCGGCCAGGCAAACAAAATTTATATGTTCGACACGAAAACCGGGGACTCGCTTCATACAAAAGGATATATCGGTGATATGGTTTTGACCCGTGACGGTTCCACGATCTTCGCAGTAGATCAGGTTAATTTCAAAGTGAAGATAATTAACATAAAGTCAAAAAGACTAATAAACACAGTGCCTACAGGCAGGTATCCGTTTGG
Source organism: Chlorobiota bacterium (assembly GCA_030592565.1). Classification (GTDB taxonomy): domain Bacteria; phylum Bacteroidota; class Bacteroidia; order Bacteroidales; family JAADJA01; genus JAADJA01. The sequence continues at coordinate 1,703 of JAUVIX010000049.1, read as the reverse complement.
TATAACCCTGTCGCCCGACGAAAAACGAGTTTATGTAGCAAATGTGGGAATGTTTGAATATAAACTCATTAAAGGTATTGACCAAGACAATTTAAAAGAGACGGCATTGGCATTTCCGCCTTTCGCATATAATTCGGAGGAGGCACGCAACGGAATAAAAAAAGACACAATAGAAGTTCCCGGGCTTGGAGATCCCAACGTGCCTGAATCATTATCGGTTTGGACAATTGACATTTCTAATATTACAAAGCCGAAAGTCGTGGCAAAGATAAAAACCGGCGTTCTTGTTGGTGAACTAATCGAAGGTATTCCTGCTGTGGGAGGTGCCAGCCCCAATTCAGTAGTAGCTACCGAAAAATATGTTTTTGTCAGTAACGGCAGCAATGACAATATTTCTGTTATTGACATCAAGTCTGATACGGTTGTTAATACAATTTATCTTGATTTGGATAAGCGGATTGATCATTTACGCGGGAAAATACCGTTTGGCCTTGCCCTTTCACCTGATAGCAAAAGGCTCTATGTTGCCGAATCGGGAATTAATGCCATTGGAGTGATAGATGTTGAGAATCAGGAAGTTTTAGGCCATATCCCGGCAGGCTGGTTTCCTGCAAAGCTAAAAGTAACGAATGATGGCAAAAAACTGATAATTGCCAATGCCAAAGGGTACGGCAGTGGGCCAAATGGCGGAAAGGATTTTCAGGTCGGGCCGGAAGGAAGTTATATCGGCAGCCTTATGAAAGGAACCGTACAGGTGATTGACATTCCTACGGATGAGAAACTCCAGGAATTGACAAAACAGGTTATTGACAACAACTTTACATTCATCCAAGTTAATGACCCAGTGCTGGATTGGAGAAAAAGCAATCCTATACCCCTGTTTCCCGGAGAAAAGGAATCACCTATAAAACACATTGTTTTTATCTCAAAGGAAAACCGGACTTATGATGAAGTTTTAGGTCAGGTTAAGAAAGGGAAAGGTGATCCGGAACTTGCAAGGTATGGCAAAAATGCCTCTTTTAAGAACAATGCAAAAACAGATTCCGTCCTTAATACCGATGTGATGGTCAACCATCTTAATTTGGCAGAAAAATTTGCCATTGGTGATAATTTTTATGTTGATTCGGATGTCTCTGCCGATGGACACCACTGGCTCACAAATACTTATCCAAATGAATGGGTAGAGTCGAGTGTGTCGGCAAGTTATGGCGGCAACAGGTCGTACTGGAAAGTAAAAGGAACTCCGGGAGCTCTCTCTTTCACAGGGGCAGCAGGTGCCATTTACCCCGAAAGTTACAACGAGGCAGGTTCGATGTGGGATCATCTTTTCCGGAACCAGGTTGACTTTTATAATTTCGGATTTTCTATAATGTTCGAACCCAGCTCATATGACAAGTCATATACCGATATAGGAATGCGGTATCTCTATAATTACCCGATGCCGTCACCACTTCATTCAAACACTTCCCGGATGTATCCGACATATAACACCGGGATTCCGGACCAGTTCAGAATTGACAGATTTATTGAGGAGTTCAACCAAAAGTGGATTAACAGTGAAATGCAAATGCCATCACTTTTAACTGTTATCATTCCAAATGACCATGGAGCTGGCAACCGTCCTGATGATGGCTATCCTTTCCGCGAAAGCTATATGTGCGATAATGATTTGGCTGTGGGCAGAATTGTGGAATTTTTGTCGC